>JAFDFO010000267.1 GCA_019309815.1 Deltaproteobacteria bacterium | reverse complement strand
GGTTAGGGGTGCTTACGTATTTTGTGGTGTATCTGGGTTGTTCGCTCATTCTGGGTCTTTTTTTCAGGTCAAAGGAGATGAGGTACACCCTGTTGGCCATACCCCCTTTCGTCATGTATCTTGGATCCTGTTTTTCAGTGACTAGTATTACTGCCGCGTCTCTGCTGCTCGAATTTACCATTTTTCTCTCTCTGATGGACTGGGCCATCAGGGAGAGGTGCCCTGTAAGGAATACCAGGTTTTTTTCCTTTTTTTTGTCGTTTTGTTTCCTGCTATCCTACAGCCTGCGATGGAACATGGCGCTGAAGGCGCTGTGCTTTGGAATTCCTGTTTTATTCTTTGCGAGAAGGGAGCACTTCAAAAAAGCATTGCCATTCGTTGCAGCTTTGGCCGTCTTCATTGTCGGGGACAGGGCACTCTTCCACTACACAAGTACTGATCAAAACAAAGCGTTCGCTGAATATAACAAGGTGAGAAGTGTCTTTCATGATACGGTAAAGGGGTTCTACAACGGAGACATTACTCTAAGGGCCCTGGACAAGGTCGGATGGACTTTTGATGACTATGCCTTTTTCCGTTTCTGGATACTCTATGATTCCGAGCTTTTTAACCTCGACACCATCGCGGCTTTCACGAAAGCAAATGATCCTCAAAACAAGGCCTCCGTATTTGGATTGATTCCAAAGAGGATCATGAGAAGTTATGATAAGAGCAAACACTACACCCTTGTGCTGGCATTCTCGATCCTGTCTTTGTTCCTGTACAGGTTTCATAGCCTGGTTGGGTTGTCCAGGAGTGACAGGCTGCGGATCCTCTGTTCGTTGGGGCTTATAGTGGGGAGTGTCATCTTTTTCATGTACTATCGTTTTCCCGGCAGACTCTTTGTCCCATTGTACGCCTATTTGGTTGGGGCGTCTTTTCTGATGTTCCAGGTTGGAAACAAGTTATTTCAGGGTCGAAGCCGTACGCCGACATCAAGAAAAATTGCCGTCGTTTCTGCGATGCTCCTGGTGGCGCTGTCATTGGGACAGGTCTATGCACAGGGGAAAGTGCTCGTAGCGGATTTGGCAACACGTGAGAGGATGAAGGAATACATTCACCGGTGTATGGGTGTCGTGAAGAACAGGACCATTCAACGCGATCCTCTCCTGGTGTTGATGCATCCCTCAACCGGGCTGCGCTCGGAGGCGGTGCATCCGCTGAAAGAGCTTGCCGATTTTCCTGACGTGAGGATATTCCCGGGTGGGTCGGTGATTAATTCCGCAGTCTATTTCCAAGCATTGCGGCAACTGGGGCTTAAAGACGGTCGCGCATTTCTGAGATGGCTCATCAACAACGAGGAGGCGCTTCTGGTGCTGAACGCCAAGAGCAACGAGCGAACCGAAATGGCGAAACACTTGTGGGAATCGTACTATTCCAGGCGAATAGCTCCGGGGCAGGGGGTAAGAATGGTGCCTGTTCACGATTTCAGAGGCAGAGGTGGGGGTGGACTGGTTTTTTACAGCGTGATGAGCCCCCGCTGACTGCCCACGGATTGGGAGACTTCACACGGTTCAATGATTTTTTGCAGAACCATCGAAACTAGGACGAAAGAATAGAGAATGGAGCAGACAGGATGAAGATTCCATTCAACAAGCCGTTCATCGCAGGGAAAGAGCTCCATTACATCGCCCAGGCGGTTATGGTTGAATCTCACCTCTCCGGCGACGGCCCGTTTACAAGGCGCTGCCATCAATGGCTGGAAAACAAATTGGGCTGTGCACGGGCATTCCTCACGCATTCTTGCACGGCGGCCCTGGAAATGGCTGCCATACTGTTTGATGTTCAGCCGGGGGATGAAGTCATCATGCCCTCGTTCACCTTTGTCTCGACGGCCAACGCCTTTGTCCTTCGCGGGGCGGTTCCTGTTTTTGTGGATATTCGACCGGAGACCCTCACCGTAGATGAGGAGAAAATCAGGCAAGCCGTCACGCCCAAGACCAGGGTGGTGGTCCCCGTGCACTATGCAGGCATGCCCTGTGCCATGGACGAAATCATGGAAACCGCCCTCGCCCGCGGGTTGTGGGTCGTCGAGGACGCGGCCCAGGCATTGCTGTCCACCTACAAAGGGAAATCCCTGGGTACTATCGGTCACCTGGGTTGTCTGAGTTTCCATGAGACCAAGAACATTATCAGCGGCGAGGGGGGCGGACTCCTCGTCAACGATCCACAGTTCATTGAGCGGGCGGAAATCATCCGGGAGAAGGGGACGGACCGCGGCTCGTTTTCTCGGGGTGAAGTGGACAAGTACACGTGGGTGGACATCGGGTCGTCATTCTTGCCGAGTGAAATGGTCGGGGCTTTTCTCTACGCGCAACTGGAGCAGGCCGAGCAGATCATTGCCGCAAGACGGCGCATTTTTGACCGGTACTATCACGCACTTCGTCCTCTCGAAGAAGAAGGACTCGTCCGCCTCCCGCTTGTGGGAAATGAAAGTGTCTGCAACGGCCACCTGTTTTATGTCATCACTCGCTCACCAGAGGAGCGCACGCGGATGATTCAGCATCTTCGGAAAAAAGGGATACTGGCCGTTTTTCATTACGTGCCCCTGCACTCCTCCCCGGCCGGCATGAAATACGGTCGCCTCGCAGGGGACATGAGCGTCACAGACGACATCAGCAGTCGATTGCTCAGATTACCGCTTTACTATGAAATGAGAGATGAAGACCTGGACAGGGTGGTTGCCGCCGTAAAGGAGTTCTACGGCAGGGGGAGTTAACACGTGAGGCTCTGGGATTGACGAATGAAACGAATGCGGAGTGCGGAATGCGGAGTGCGGAATAAAGAAGAACAGAACAAGTGGTGGTCTAAACGATAGAACAACGGTGAACGGCCCTTAGGATTGACGATTGAAAATTGAAGATTGACGATTGAAGAACAGATTCTTTTTGGCTTTAACGCCATGCGCCATGCGCTATGCACTATGCGCCACAGTGAACGGATAACGGATAATATATAAGACCGCCATGTCACAGGCTTAGAAGACGTGCCTAACAGATATGCTATAGCGAAGATTCTGATTGCAGCCGGCCTCCTGACTTGGCTGCTCAGGAGTGGGCGGCTTGATTTCCACCTGTTGTTTTCAGCGCCTTTCACTCCCCTTCACCTGCTTGGCGTC
>JAFDFO010000266.1 GCA_019309815.1 Deltaproteobacteria bacterium | reverse complement strand
GAGCGGTTTTGTATAGTTTTCAGGCAGTTAACCCCCGATGCACAAAAAACCCGACTTGGAATATTTGGAGTTCAATGTTGTAGTCTGTCAAGAAACTGGCACTGGTCAGCAATCAAAGGAACTGCACAGGTTGGGGCGGAATCGGCTGGTATGAGAGAAAAACTGCTGGAGGCACTCGGTCTTATTGCCTCCACTGTTCAACGGCGAAAGCACAATATATTGTACTTGGTTGCCACAGTCCAAGATTAAACATTTCTTCCCATTACCCCTATTTCAGGAAATGTCAAGATATGAAAACCATATCGAAACCGGATTGGGGACGGAAAACGGGCTTTTTCGGGTATGTCCCGACTCAAGACATCTTTACATTATCTTGGCTAATTGATGCCGTCAATTTTTCAAGATTCCTTCCAATTATCTTGAATATTGGCCAATTCAAGATACCAGGTTCATATCATAGGTTTCTGGGGATAACCAGGATTGGAGATACTATGACACTGTACGACATAAACCCTATTTTTTCTATTGATATAGATAGGTTAAGTGCTATTCAGTGTTTCTTGAATTTGCTCCGTTGTCAAGCCTTTTTTGGGGCTATGGCGTTGTAGTACTTTGGCCATGGCATTGTAGTAATCCCGCTGAACCTTCCGATTAGATACCTGCGAGTATCTCTGGGTGGTCTTGATTCGGGTATGGCCTAAGAGATCCTGGATCGTCACGATGTCTGCGTCGGCATTCAACAGCTGTGTGGCCATGGTGTGACGAAGTTGATGACAGCAGACCTTTAACCCGGCTTTTTGTGCATAGTGTTTCATGCGATGCTGGATGCCACGAACCAATAGGGGCTTACCTTCAAAACGGCCCTTATCTACCAGGAAGAGCTTTTTGGCCTGAGAGTAAGGTCTGACTTTCAGATATTGAACCAGCGCCTGATAAGCATCCCTGCTCAAATAGACAACGCGACCCTTGCCTCCCTTGCCTTCATACACAAACACTTGGCCCCGATTCAGATCAAGCGCGCTTAGGGTGAGCTTGGCCACCTCTTCGACTCTAAGACCACAGCGCAGCATTAGCTTAAACACGGCTCGGTCCCGCGGGCTGTCAATGACGTCAAAAAGCCTTGAGATTTCCTCATCTCTCAGATACCGGGGAAGTGGTCGGGACAGTCGCAGACTGTAGCCGCGCTTTACCGGGTTGGTCATGGCCACCCCTTCCTCGTTGATCAAATAATCATAGAACCCGCGAATGCTGTCCAGATAACAGTTGATGGTTTTCGGTTTCAATCGCTTGTCTAACAGATGATCGATGAACGCCAAAAGCTTCTTATGTGTCACCTGTTCGATGGGCACATCGAGCCACAGCACGTATTGCTTCAAGGTGTTCATATAGTTTCTGAGCGTATACTTTGAGTAATTTCGTCGTTTCAGGAACCTACGGTAGTTGAGAATCGAATCGGTAATAACCATTCATATCCCCCCTTTCGATAACTGCCATCGCTTTATAGTATTGCTCCCTGCGGGTATTATCTGTAAGGCGAGCATAGCGACGAGTCATCTCAATGCTGTGATGACCAAGCAATGGCTGCAAACACTCCAGGTGCATACCTGCATTTAAAAGCTCGCTGGCGCACGTGTGACGCAGGCTATGTAGCGTGTAGCCCTTATGCGACAAGCCGGCTTTATCCAGATACTTTTTAAATACTGCCCGGGCTGCTGCATAAGAAAGGGGTCGGGCGCTGTGGCCGTAAAACAAGCACTCTGTTTGCGGGTTTTTCAACCTCAACCATTTTTTAAGAGCTCTGCAAGCATCATCACTCAGATAGACGACTCTGCCTACACGGTTCTTTTGCGCTTCAATAATCTCAATGTATTTATCCTCAAGGTTCAGGTCCTTGAGCTTTGTGTTGAGCAACTCCCCAATACGCATCCCGGTCCTTAACAACGCTAAAATCATGGCCCGATCCCGTGGATTCTTGATGACCGCAAGCAGCTGTCTGATGTCTTCAGGATCAATGGCTCGCGGCAACGCGTCAGGAACCTTGATGTGCATCTTGCGCTTGAGCACATCGGGGTGAATCACGTCACGTTCCATCAAAAAACGAAAAAAGGCATAAAGCAGCCGCAGCCGCGTGCTGACACTGCTTGGGCTCAAACCGCGGTCTTGTTCATGCTCAATGAAACCACCAACGTCATCTCGGGTTAGGGTCTCAAGATGCTTGCGGCCCGTAGGCTTTAGAAAACCGAGAAAAAGAATAATGGCCGATCCGTTGGCCCGGATGGTATTTGGACGGCAATTGCGGCAATAGAGATCATGGAGATATTGTCTGACATAGTCTTGGCCAAAAAGGCATTTATCCGATAGCACTCTGAGGATCCGAGCAATTTCAGGACTCGATCGAGTCTCATTCGGCGGGAAAGCTGTTGATTTGTCCGGCTCTGGTGGAAGATGTTCGGGATGATACTCAGCGTTTTCTACAGAAACATGTTCAAGGTTCATCTCTACCTCCTTTATTGTTTTTGTAGAAAAAACAGGTAGATGATGACCTTAAACGTTGCTTCAGTCAATCACCATTTTATGTCGTACAGTATGACATTATCTTGAATACGGCTATTTTAGAGATTATTTCTTGTTATCGTAACGCTAGAGTCTGTGACTAGGAAATGGGCGTTTTTTTTAAGATAGGAAACTCCAATCAAAACGCTTCTTGTGACTTGACCCCCAATTCTTACGGTGCTCCTTAGATGAATTCTCCGGTTCCAGAATACAGGGTATCAAACCATCCTGGTTTTGCTTCTTGCGTTGTCCCCGAGAAACGTTGCTGTAATATCCATAATATCTAACGAAGTATCGGCCATAAACGGATCGCAAGGACGGGGGCCCCAGTTCGCGGATGTTAACGGTAAGCGAAAAAGAACCATTTTTTGCGGGGAGAGGTGTGTTTTCTCTTGACAAGCCCTTTAATGGGTGACCCCATAGATTTTTCCCCACCTCCAATACCCTAGAACCCGGGCTCTCCGCCACAAGGCACAAGTCCGTTCATGATCTTGCCCCCATGGAAACAACCCATTTGATCAGAACCCCCAGGTTTGGTCATGTGGCATGACTCACAGTTCCCACCATGATTGGGGAGGTTATGGCATCTCTCGCAGATGCCGAGCCA
>JAFDFO010000078.1 GCA_019309815.1 Deltaproteobacteria bacterium | reverse complement strand
TGCCTACCAGGAAGAAATCGCCAATGCCATTGCCACGGGTATCCAGCGCTATGTGGAAGACATTCACCCCACGGGACTGACCCAGGCAGGCATGTAGAAATTCAAGACGCAACACAAATCCATAGCCCACGGTCCTCCCTTTGTCTCTTTCCCGAAGTTATTTGCAAAAGTCAAAGCAAACATCATCCGGCAAGCTACAAAATTCCAAATCCCAAGCACCAAATAACAAACAAATCCCAATGACCAAAATTCCAAATCCCAAACCATGTTTCGTCTTAATGGGGGAAAACCAATGCTCCTTTCGGTCATTGGATATAGCGGCTGCGCCTTGAGAACAGCAGGAATTTGGTGCTTTTGGTTCTTGAGCCCCACACAATCTTAGAAATTATGCAAGTTGGTTATGAGACGGAACAATAGACGCAGGCTCAGTGGGTTGTCCAAGCGAGCCCATAGTGGTCAGTGGTCTTGCGCAGTATGTCGTTTTTGAATAACAGCCAGGCACAGGCAGGAACGGTTCTGGCCAGGTGGGTTTCGGGATCCTCATAAGCAAAGGCTGCGGGGCAGAGCTCCAGCCTGGCACTCTCCAGTGCTGTCAGCTCTTCAAACGGAAGCACAATCAGTGTAAGGGTGTTGTGTAGCCTGGTGTTCTCCCCGAGGACATCCTTCAGTTTTCGTCCTGCAATAACACCCGTGAAGATTCTTGAGAGCTTCAACAGTCTGTGAGGCCCAACTATTTCCTCAAAATTACCGTACTTCCGAATACTGTTCATTGCACTAAGCAGAATCACCATCTTAGCGATTCGTTTCCTCAGGCCAGTCCTGGCGAGGATCCCGCCAAGAATCCCTTGTTCAAAACCTTCGAGCCGGATACCAAGTTGGCGGTCTTTCTTCCTGAGTTCTCCAAATATCTCAAGCAGCGGTTTTTTCAGATATCGTGAGGTGGGCACGAATGACGTTCCATCTGAGATCAGTTTGGCCACACTTTCACAATTGGGGTGGGCATTCCCAAATGTGGTCCGTTGCCCACTGAAGTACTTGGTGAATGTCTCAAAATTCAGCATGCCTGCTGGAACAAACTCCACACCTGGGATTGCTTTTTCCAGAATCTGCTCGGTGTCTTCCACGGTTGTTGCTTCAGCCTCGACCTCACCCGGCTTCCATGTGGGAATGATCGGGAGAAACTGCAGAGCATTGATGAAATCAGCATTTTCATGGCAGAAGTGCACAAGGTCAGCAATCAGGTGATCACTAATTCCTTTTGCGACCACGCACATCAGGGTGATCTTCCTTTGAGTATATTTGCGGATGTTTTCCAGCGCTTTCAGCTTCAGCCGGTAAGACTCCCGATTCCCCCGGAATTTTTTGTATATGTCTTCGTCCCTTCCGTCGAAACTAATATTCGGCTTCGTACCGGTAGCTAGTAACTTCCGGCAGTATTCCTCGTCAGCCAGTCGCAGACCGTTCGTCACCACGTTGGTGGAGATACCGCGGGAATGGGCCAAGTTGATTATGTCTATCAAATCATCCCGTACCGTTGGCTCACCGCCAAACAACTTGACCGACGGCACGGGTTTGAAAGTGGCCAGGTGATCAAAAATCTTTTCGAAATAGGCGAGCGGAGGCTCAAAGGAGAATCCCATAGAAGAAATGTTAGCCACACAGATGGGACAGTTCAGATTGCAGCGGTTTGTGACATCAACAAATACGATCATAGGGTTTTGGCCATGCTTACATGACAGGCAGTTCAAAGTGCAGTCTTTGGCATCTTCGTCACGATAGCCGGCAGCGTGGCGCTTCTCGTTCCATACCTTGGCATCAGAGGATATCAGGGTCTGGGTCAGACCGCACTGAGCACATTCTTTGGTCAGGTAGACTCTCCCGTCCTTTTCCAAATGGCTCACGGGGACCAGGCATTGGCACGTATTACAGAATCCATAGTTCATTAGTGCGACACACTCCGTTCCTACTGCTTAGTGTTTGGCGAGATACTGTTTGGATAATACCCCGCTCTTCGTGAGACGAGTATAGGGAAGGGTCTCTTTATATGTCAAGAGAAAGGCCGTTCATTTTTTGGAACTTTTCGGGCAGTTGTACTTCAAGAGCCGATAATTTCTGCAAAGGCCTGATCAGCCTCTTGCTGGAGGAGGTGTGCGGTGTGGGCATATCGAGGCGAAAAATGGAATACGGTGAATTGCTTAACGCCGGCCTTTCCGGCGAGGATTCCTGCCTGCTTTGCCGTTAAATGATATTTGTTGTATGCAACATCCAGCTCAGAGTCCAGAAATGCGGCTTCGATGAAAAGGTGGTCAGCATTTCGGGCAAAAGCGATGATCTTCTCCGCATTTTCAGGGCCGAAAACGACATCAACAATGTAGGTAATCTTTTGTCCTGCTGAAACATGGGTAATCTCGTCTGCCAGGTCACCTAGACGGAACATGCGTTTGCGCTCTTTTCCATCCTCTTTCCAGGTCACTTCATAATCTTCCTCAGGATCACGCTCTTCATGAAGGGCTTTCTTGAATCGTTTCAGCCAAGGGCCCACCGGTAACTCGAGCCTTTTGAGGCTTTCCTTTCTGATATTGATGTGAAACCGTTCTTCAATGCTAAGGCCCAAGCACGGAACCTTATGATCCAGGTGGATGGCGTGAACCGAAAAGGCAGGTTCCGAGAGAAGTGTACCGTCAAAAGGAGCTTCCGCCGGAGCCTCGGCAGGTTCAAAACCGTCCTTGCAATCGTACACCCGGTTCAAGGTGTACGTCGGATAGACCTCGGTAGCTTTCAGAAAAAAACCATGGCTGTAGTTCTCAACCAGATTCCATGTATAGCCTGACAACTTTCCCTCGATGTTTTTAAGGAAGCCAGGTGGACCAAAAACGTGCAAGAGCTTCTGGCGTCCCAGGCAGGTGCGCAAGATAGTATCAAAGCCTGCAAAATGATCCATATGGGTATGGGTTACGAACCCGTGTGTGATTTTCAAGATGTCTTTCGCGGGTAGGCGGTGCAGGTCGCCCATGTCAAACAGCAGGGCACGCTTTTCAAAAAAGAATGGTATGAACAAGGCCGGGTCTTCGAGAGGGGGATTAACAAGCTTGGGATGAAAAACGGATTTCATCGGAAGATGAATTTAGAAACTTGGCGATTAATGCAGGTGTAGATCTCTTCATCAGAACCATAGATATCTTCAACGCTTCTGTGGTTGATCAGTTGTTCTACAACGAATGCCGTCAGATAAAGGCTCACGATGTGAGGCCGCGGTACAAGCTTCCTAAGCGGGGCAATCTGGTAGTCGATCTCAAATTCATCTGAACGGGACATCTTCTCGAGTGCCCCTGCAATCTGTTTCTCAATATCGTCCTTGCTGGTCGTTTGGATCAGCTTTTCTTCTATGAGTTTCATGGCCAAGGCATTGCTCAGGGGTTCCTGGACATTCTTGGTTTGCTGGATAGCAAACTGCCGAGCCCGCTCTTTAGAAGATTCGATCCTGGAAAGAATTCTTGATTCGCCGCTGCTGGGCCTAAATACCTTTGCCATTGTGCAAGACCTCAAGTGTTAAATGTTTTATAGACAAGAAAATTGAAGATTGCAAGGCAATAACCGGACAGTATCATCAAAAGAGATTATTTTCAGCGAACAGCATCTATTGCCTTGATGACCAGTTGCATTCTTTTCTGCTCCCTCCAACGATTCCAGCGAACATGACAGGCGATCCGATAAAGATTCCCGGGTTGGGGTACTTCACTGGTCTGGTTGAAAAAAATGGCGTCAATTGACTTGTTCCCCTTCACGTTCCGTGCAGCGGAGGGCCGGAATCTCATTTGCAAATGGTGAGTTCCAACCCGCCGCGCAGTTAGGAGATCTATGTCTGAGATCATGAGAACAGGCTCAGGGTTCCCCACCCCGAAAGGGGCAAGCGCTTCCAGTTCGTCAGCCAGTTCCGCTGAGACATCAGATGCCGAAATCTCCCAGTCAATCACCACTTCAGGCACAAAGTCCTGGGGCCTTGTTTTTTGAACAACGACCCTTTCAAAGTCGGTCCGGAATGCAGGGATATTTTCAGCTTTTACGGTGAGGCCTGCTGCCGCCTTGTGCCCCCCAAATTTTTCAAGGTGCCGAGAGCAGATCTTCAAGCCTTCGTACAGGTCGAATCCATCCGGACTGCGGGCCGAGCCTCTCCCGATCCCGTCTGTTACCGTAATAACAATGGCCGGCTTCTCATATCGATTAACCAACCTGGACGCCACGATCCCGATCACGCCTTGGTGCCATCCCTCCCGGTCAATGACCAGTGCTCTTTGTTCCAATAGCTTTGGGTTTTTCTCAAGCCACTCCAAAATTTCAGACAATATCTTACTCTCTATCTCCTGCCTCTTTGTATTCTGCTGGTTGAGCTCCTTGGCGATTGTACGCGCTCTTTCCAGGTTTGGTGTCGTAAGGAGCTCCAATGCACTCGAGGCGTGGCACAGCCTCCCCGGTGCGTTCAGCCGAGGGGCAAGTCTGAACGCAAGCTCCCTGGTGCTGAGGCGACGATCCGTCAGTTTGGAAACGTCCAACAGGGCCTGAACACCAGGACGCGAATCAGAAGCGAGTACTTCAAGTCCAGCTTTCACGTAGATGCGGTTTTCCTCGACAAGAGGGGCCATGTCTCCCACGGTCCCCAGGGCCACGAGATCGCAGGCTGCCTTCAGGTTCGGTTCCTGGCGCTTTTCCCAATAGCCCTCATCTCGGAGCCTCTTGCGCAGTGCAAGAACCAAGTTGAAGGCCACACCGACGCCCGCGAGCCACGAAAAGCCCGAAGGACAGTCTACCTGTTTAGGGTTCAAGACAGCGACAGCAGCCGGCGTTGAGGGAGGGGGTTCGTGGTGATCCGTGATGATGACATCGATCCCGGCAGCGCGAGCTGTGTTGACTGCGTCGTGGCTGGATATCCCGCAATCCACAGTAATAACGAGATCAACGCCGTTTGGGATGGCGTGGAGTTCAATATAGTCCTGACTTAACCCATAACCTTCGGTCAGGCGATCAGGAATGTGGCAATGCACATCGGCACCCAGATAGGCCAAGAATTCGAAGAGCAAAGCAGTGGCGGTAATGCCGTCTGTATCATAGTCTCCAAAGATGAGCACTTTTTCACGGTCATGAAGAGCCAGCAGAATACGCTCAACAGCACGATCCACATCCTTCATCAAGAAAGGGGATCGAACGTGAGCAAATGAAGGCCTAAGGAAGGGCTCGGCGAGCTCCGGGTTGGAGATGCCGCGGTTAAGGAGAGCGGCGGCGACTGCGGGCTGGCAACGTAAGGCGCCCGACAAGGCATCAACTTGCTCGGGGTCGGGTGTGAGGACGTGCCATCTCCTTTCCATGCTGAGCGGATATAGCCTAAAGCCAAGATTTCTACAATAGCGACTTTTTTCGTTGAAAGGGGGATGAATTGGTGTTAGGTGTTCAAATCGGCAAAGAATGATTCTAACCACAAGATATTGATCAAGTATTTTGACGTTCAGCAGAGGCTTTTGCATGCGTAACGCCACCGTCAGGAGATACTATCGCGTTGATCGACGGGAGATTCACTTCTTGAAGTTCATCTTGGAAGGTTACGATGGGGTGGCCGTTGTCAGGACCATAGATCCACCAAAGGGACTCGTTGCGCTGCACATTGGACCTGGGTGCCAAGGCGTGGTCGACATGATCATTGAGGACCTTGAAAGAGACATAAGGATTGAACGCATAGGATTGATGACTGATGATTTATGATTTATGATTGATAAAGAACCGCCTACAGGAAACAAGTCATCAATGAATTTTGTCCGCAGCAACGAAGCGCCGATTTCGAATTTCATATTTCCCGGTTCGTCGGGGCGGGGGAGGGTGTGAGTATGAAAAAGGTCGGTTGGGTTGGTCTGTTGGTGATATTTTATGTCTTCCTGGTTGGAATGGGAGGTTTTGGAAACCCTGGCTCGGTGCAGGTGCCGGAACCCAAAACCAACTATTCTGCAACGATCACAGATCTGTCGGACTTGGCCATCCGTGTTGAGAGGTTCAGCTTTGACGGCCAGACCTACCTTTCTGGAAAGATGGGTGACGCAGATGTCTCTATTACGCTTGACAGGGTCAATACAATCATCTTCGTGCTCCACGAAGACACACTGACCGCGGAGGTCCGGTTGAAGGATGGTAAGACAGTTTCCGTTGTGATGAACAAGAAGACAAACTGTCATGGGCAGTTTGCGTACGGGGGCTACAGAATCGCCGCAGTAAATATCAAATCAATCAAAGTACACGGGAAGGTTTTGCCTGAAGAAAAGCAACCGTCATAATATTTTTTTGGCAACTGCACTGAATTGAAAGGGCAAATATTTGAAGCATCGCATGGGTGTTGAGCATAGATAGCATGAAACAGAAGCGTATTCACATAGTCACCATGGGCTGCCAGATGAACGTCTATGATTCCGAACAGATGCTTAGACATCTGGCCTCGTTGAACTATCGTCCAACGTCACAACTCGGGAGTGCCGATCTAATTGTAGTGAATACGTGTTCGATCCGTGAGAAGGCTGAGCACAAGGTGTACAGCTTTCTGGGTCGTCTTGCCCGTATGAAACGGCTCAAGCCCGACCTTATGATCGGTGTGGCTGGATGTGTTGCCCAACAGGAGGGGCATCGTCTTATCGAACGGGCGCCGCATGTGGATATCGTGTTCGGGACGTTTGCGGTCGGGCGACTTCCATCTCTTATAGCGCAGGCTGAGGCTCAAGAGAGGCCGGTCGTAGACATAGGCCCGAGGGGGGATTCAGAACCCCTGTGTATTCCCGAACCCGTTTCCGAGACAGAACGAGGCACGGCCTTTGTCACCATTATGCAGGGTTGCGACAACTTCTGTACGTACTGTGTGGTACCGTATGTGAGAGGGCGCGAGGTAAGCCGGGACCACAAGGAAATCCTGCGAGAAACTCGGCTTCTGGTAGAGAGCGGGGTTGTAGAAGTCACACTCATAGGCCAAAATGTTAATGCGTATGGAGAAAAGAATGGTCATGGATGTGATTTTCCGACACTCCTCGGCCATGTTAACGAAATCCAAGGCTTACGTCGCATGCGTTTCACAACATCGCATCCCAAGGATCTGTCCGATCAGTTGATCGAAGCCTTTGGCAGACTGGACAAACTGGTCCCTCACATTCACCTGCCGGTCCAATCGGGATCAGATCGTGTGTTAAAGCGTATGAATAGGGGCTATAGCAGAGACTTCTATCTCAAAAAGGTCGAAAAACTGCGTCAGGTGAGACCTGACATTTCGATAACCTCTGACATCATTGTTGGCTTTCCAGGCGAAGAAACGGTTGATTTTGAGAACACGCTGGACCTTGTCCGTGAAGTAGGATTTGACAGCCTCTTCATGTTCAAGTATTCTGACCGTCCAAACGTTCCTGCTGTCAGGTTTTCCAACAAGGTCCCGGATGCGGTAATTGGTGAGCGTTTTACCATCCTGTTCGGACTTCAGTCAGGGTTTACGCTCAAGAAGAATAGGGCCCTGATAGGGACGATTCAGAGGGTCTTGGTGGATGGACATAGTAAGAAAACGCCTGATCAACTGATGGGACGCACCCCCTGTAACAGAGTCGTCAATTTTCCCGTTGACGGCGACAGGGTTGTAGGTGTCGGTCAGATGTTGCCCGTAGAAATTGTCGGAGCATTTTCGCATTCGTTGCTCGGTCAACCTGTGGCTGGAGTGAAAGAAGAGGGTGCTGGCGAAACTGGAGGTATGTCGCATGCTGCATGAAATGGAAGTTTCAGGTTTGACCGTTGATCAAGTTTCAAACTCCCCGATCGTTATCTTGAAATCTGTTGAGGGAGATCACGCGCTTCCCATCTGGATCGGTATCTTGGAGGCGACGGCCATTGCTACAGAGCTTGAAAATGTTCGGTTCGCACGCCCGATGACACATGATCTGTTCAAGAATTTCATTGATTTGCTAGAGATCAATGTCTCCAAGGTGGAAGTGTGTGACCTGAGGGATAATACATTCTTTGCACAGATCTACTTCTCTTTGGACAACCAATCGTACAACATGGATGCCCGTCCTAGCGATGCCATTGCCTTGGCGCTAAGAGCCGGTTGTCCCATATTTGTTGACGACGAGGTGCTCCAGAAATCGAAGCAGCTGGATGCAGAACCCGAGGCCGCTGATAAGAGTGAAGAGGGGCTGAAATGGAAAGACTATCTGGAAAAACTTTCACCCGATGATTTTGGCAAATACAAAATGTGAGAAAGAACTGTGATTGATCTGCACACACATTCGATTTTCAGTGACGGTGTCCTCGTGCCTTCGGAACTGGTCCGTCGGGCAGAGGTGCATGGGGTTGAGGCTATTGCTATTACTGACCACGCGGATGCGTCCAACCTCGATTTCATCATTCCCCGAATCGTCGCTGTCGCGGAAGCGCTGAATGACGTGAAGCATATCAGGGTGATACCCGGAATCGAGCTGACTCACATCCCGCCTTCTCATATCCCCTCTTTGGCTGATCAGGCCCGGTCTCTTGGGGCCAAGGTTGTGGTGTTGCATGGGGAAACCATTGTAGAGCCGGTGAAGCTCGGGACGAATCGCGCCGGCCTTCGTGCAGACATAGACATCCTGGCCCACCCCGGTTTGATAACTGATGAAGAGGCGGCCATGGCAGCCGAGAATGGGGTGTTTCTGGAAATCACCGCGCGAAAGGGCCACAGCTTGACGAACGGGCATGTAGCAAAACTTGCCAAGAAACACGGGGCGGGGTTAGTCTTGAACTCAGACGCCCACGAACCCTCAGACCTCATCACTCCAAAGCAGGCAGAACAGATTGCCCTTGGCGCAGGCTTGTGATTCAGAAAAGCTCATACGTCATGTGATGGATCTTAACTATAGGGCCGGGGTTTATCCCCGCCCGCACTCGTTGCCTCCGATTCTGAAACAAAAGGTCATCCTGATAAACACAATAAGTGGTGTCGTTTCGACTGTCCTCTTTGTCATTTCGACCTCTCCGCCGACTTGTCCTCCGAAGTCTTGACGAAGGCGGAAGGGAGAAATCTTGTATTTGGTAACAAAGTGCCAAGATGAAGATTCTTCGCTGCACACGCTCACTCTGACTTGTGACCTGTTCCTGAAAACTACTCTATTTGTGCTTTGCGCTTTGCGCCATGCGCTCTGCCCTTAAAGTAGCGCTCCTTTTCGCTGTAGATGCAGCCACAGTATTGCTGACGGTACATGTTGAGGCGTTTTGAGGTCTCGACGCCCTCCTTCCACCCCTCGCGGAAGTCCCGGTACAAA
>JAFDFO010000265.1 GCA_019309815.1 Deltaproteobacteria bacterium | reverse complement strand
CCGCTGTATGGATGAATCATGCCCTTGCAGCACTTCCCTGCACTTACGACATCGCCCCGTGGATGGACCACTTAGGCTCTTCCGGCGGCTCAAACAGTGTGAGTGTTACTGCTCTCGACGGATGCGATTGGACCGCTACAACTGCTGACAGTTGGATACACATAACGTCAGGCGATACAGGCAGTGGAGATGGAACGGTAGACTACACGGTCGACGCCAATCCAGATCGGAGTCTGCGCAGTGGAACGATAACCATTGCAGGCCTTCCCTTTACGGTAATCCAGGACGGTAATTTCTGCGGTTGGAGCATCGACCCACTGAGCGAGCACTTTCCGGACAGTGGCGGCTCAGACAGCGTGAGCGTTACGGCTGCCGTTGGATGCGATTGGACCGCTACAACTGCCGACAGTTGGATAGACATAACGTCAGGGAGCAGCGGCAGTGGAGACGGCACAGTAGACTACACGGTTGATCCCAATCCAAACCCTAGTTTGCGCACCGGGACGATAGCCATCGCGGGCCGGCCTTTTACGGTAATCCAGGACGGCAATTTCTGCGGTTGGAGCATCGACCCGGTGATCGAGCAGTTTGACTCTACCGGAGATTCAGACAGCGTCAGTGTTACGGCTCCCGACGGATGCGATTGGACAGCCACGACCACGGACAGTTGGATAAATATAACGTCAGGTGACACCGGCAGTGGAGATGGAACGGTAGAATACACGGTTGATGCCAATCCAAACCAGAGTCTGCGTACAGGGAAGATATTAATCGCGGGCCTGCCCTGTACGGTTATTCAGGACGGTACGATCTGCACATACATCATCGATCCGCTGAGTGGGCAGTGCTCTGATACTGGCGGCTCGGACAGTGTGACCGTTACTGCTGACGACGGATGTGATTGGACAGCGACAACTGCTGATGGGTGGATACATGTAACGTCAGGCAGCAGCGGCAGTGGAGATGGCACGGTAGAATACACTGTTGATGCCAATCCAAACCCGAGTCTGCGCACAGGGAAAATATTGATTGCAGGCATTAACTTCACAATAACCCAGGACGCCGCGGCCTGTACGTACGGCATCGACCCGACAAGCGAGCACTTTGGCTTTGCCGGAGGCCCAAACAGCGTGAGCGTCACTGCCAATGCAGGTCACTGTTACTGGGCTGGTACAAGCAACAATGGCAGCTGGATACACATAATTTCAGGCAGCCCTGACATTGGAGACGGAACACTAGGCTATTCGGTTGATCCGAATACAAAGGTAAGTGCGCGAGCAGGGACAATGACGATTGCAGGTGACACATTTACCGTCACGCAGGACGGCGCGCCAGACTTTGATAATGATGGTGTAGCTGATCAGGAAGAGCAGGGGCCAAACGGAAATGACCCCAATTATGATGGCAATGGAGATGGTTTTGCCGACTGGCAGCAAGGCAACGTAGTCTCAATGCATACATTTGACCGTCAGCATTATGTGACCCTGGAGTCACCTGCCGGGACTGCATTTCAACACTGTGAGTCCGTTGGCAACCCCGCGCCTGGCAGCGCACCACCAAATGTGCACTTCGAATACGGTTTCTTTAGTTTTACAGTTGACGGTATCGGCGTTGGT
The DNA here is from genome assembly GCA_019309815.1 of Deltaproteobacteria bacterium. GTDB lineage: Bacteria > Desulfobacterota > Desulfobacteria > Desulfobacterales. The sequence goes on along the minus strand of JAFDFO010000265.1, from coordinate 3,285 downwards.
GGTGCGACAACTGTCATTCTGCACCTGCCCGTCGGGCACCAAGTCCACACGTACTGGAAGTACGGGCCCACGCCCGGCAATGCTGCTCCTCACTGGTATGAATTCCTGTTCGATGGGCAGACAGGTGCTGCGATCATTGGACATGTGATCACGCTCCATTTCCGGGACGGCGAGCGAGGAGATGACATTGTCGCCTTGGACGGCAAGATCATTGAGCCGGGTGGCCCAGGCCTCAGCATCCCTGTCGATCCGGAAGAAGGTGGTGGCGGCGGCGGTTACATTGAAACCCCAAGAGACCTTGAAGATCTCGACGGTGGCGGCGGTGGCTGCCTCATCAACACCGCAGCCAACAGTTTGAGCTGGTGAAGAAACAACTTGTTTATTGTCTATGCAACGGATTGTAGAATAACTGTGAGCACATGAAAATCCGTTCGGCTCGCGCTGATGATGCTGCTTTTCTTTCCTGGGTCATACTGACCGCGGGACGGGCACATGTCAAACAGGGTATATGGGAAGTAATTCTTGGGGAGCCGGAGGACAGATGCCTCGCATTTCTTGAACTCCTTTCCGTTACCGAGACACCTCATCTGTTTCATCACTCGTGTTATTTCATCGCAGAATCAGGAAACCAACCGGTCGCTGGCCTTGGCGGCTATGATCCAAGCATTCTAGGTTACCCCGCACTCCAAAGGGCATTCCCTGACGTATTCAGGGAGATGGAGCTTCACTCTCCCGAAGCGTTGGGGAGCAATCGCCCTCCAAGGATCCTGGATTGCATCCCGGATGAAGTCGAAGGAGCGTGGATCATCGACAGTGTCGCAACACTTCCTGAGTTCCGCCGACAGGGTATTGCAGGCATGTTGCTTCGGGCAATACTTGAAAAGGGCCTACAGCAAGGCTTTCGGCGGGCGCAGATAAACCTCTACATTGGCAACGATGCTGCACAAAAAGCCTACGAAAAGCACGGGTTCAAGGTCCTTGATGAAAAACGAGATCCCTATTTTGAAGCCGAAATCGGTTCCCCCGGCATGGTGCGCATGGTGCGTGATCTATGAACGAGAACTCATCTCAAAAAGGGCGTCTTAGGCCCTATTGTTCAGCCAACAGCGGGATTGAGGGCCGCCTTCCCACCTTCCTCACGCCCAACTACAGTCTTTTTGATAGCAAAATACAGTCTTTACCTTATTGATCTCTCCCCGCTTCAATGCAAATAATCCTATTTCATTAACGTGTGGAGAATTAGGACCAACATCAAACGCCAAAAAGTGGGGGGGGGTCACAATGGCCAACGTATTGATCGTCTACGCAACCGACTGGGGAAGCACAAAGAAGATGGCCGAGGCCGTGGCAGCCGGCGTGGCCACGGTGGATGGGGCGGAAGCAACACTGAAAACCGCTGAAGAAGCCACGGGTGATGAAGTGATGGTTGCAGACGCCGGTTCTGGGGTCACCGGTGCACATGGGCAGCATGGATTGGCGCGTGAAGCGCTTTATCGATCAGGTGTGCGGCGGGCTCTGGATGCAGGACAAGATGAATGGCAAGGTGGGGGCCGTCTTTGTAACCGGCGGGGGGTTCGGTAACGCCGGAGGTGGGTGCGAGATTGCCATGCTGTCCATGATGAGCAACCTGGCCGAGCTGGGGCTCCTGCTTGTCCCTCTGCCCAAGAACACGACCGGATATCCTAAGGGAGGGTTGCACTGGGGCCCTTAAGGGAGGGTTGCACTGGGGCCCTTACGGCCGCTCTATGACTGAAGATATGCAGCCCATAGAGGGCGGGGTGCCTGATGAAAGGACAGAGGCCGCCCGCAATCACGGGGCCAATGTGGCCAGGGTGGCGTCCGCCACCAGAGGCAAGACACTCTTCATCTAGTTCAAAAAGCTCTTGCCCCATCTCCCATTGACGCGTGCCTAACGACGATGGTACTGATGCAACCTGTACCGGTTAGGAACGGAGATGTTGAATCGCGCATACTATAACAACTCGATATTCCAACCTTTTACTACGGGGAGCATAACGTTGTTCGCAATCCAAAATCCCCCCTGGCCCCCCTTTAAAAAAGGGGGGAAGTCTTGGAAGTCCCGTTTTATAAAGGGGGAAAGTTTTTGAAATCATGTTTTATAAAGGGGTTTCCCTCTAAGGTCCCCCTTTTACAAAGGGGGATTGAGGGGGATTTTTTCCAGGAGCCTATGGAAATGGAAATTATTAAATGGGCTCCTAAGTAATAGTTTGCCAAATTGGGCCACACGAGTAATCCAGTGCCTGAAACAACAGTCCACATCCAGCGTTCAGACGTCCCGGAACACGTCCGACTGCTCGAGCCCTTTCAGCGGTTCTTTAAGAAGATCGTCAGGGGGAGCGTTCCTCTCTTTATCGCGACGGTCGTAGCCCTTGTCTGGTCTCTCCTCTCCTACACCTCTTATCATCACGTGTGGCACACCGAGCTCACGATTGCTCTTGGAGATTTCCGAATCTCAAAGTCTCTTGTTCATTGGATAGACGATGCCTTGATGACTTTGTTCTTTTTCACGGTGGGTCTGGAGATCAAGAGAGAAATGCTTGTCGGAGAGCTCGCCTCGGTCAAGAAGGCGCTTCTGCCGGTAAGCGCTGCCATAGGAGGCATGCTGTTCCCTGCCGCCATCTATGCGGCCCTGAACCACAATACCCCTGCAGCGTCCGGCTGGGGTATCCCCATGGCCACTGACATCGCCTTTTCTCTGGCCGTCCTTGCCGTCCTCCGCACAAGAATCCCTTTGGGATTGAAGGTCTTTCTTTCAGCCTTTGCCATTGCAGATGACCTGGGTGCTGTGTTAGTCATCGCCCTCTTTTACACACAGTCTATTGCGTGGAACTATCTTCTTCTGGCTGGCTTCTTTCTCCTGGGGTTGGCTATTGCAAACTTCTTCTGGATCAGGTCGACCCTGGTATACGCCGTTTTGGGAATATGTATCTGGTTTGCCATACTCGGGTCGGGCATCCACGCAACGGTTGCAGGTGTGATCGTTGCCATGTTTATTCCGGCTAGAGGCAAATACGATACGGATACTTTTATCACTGAGGTAAACAAGCGCATGAGTGACTTCCACTGTGAACCTGGCTCGTGTGGCAATAGTATCCTGTTAAACCCCGAACACCTCAATGCTGCCCAGGGCATCGAATTTGCCAGTCACGCCGTCCAGACCCCTGTGCAACGACTCGAACATGGCCTTTATTCGTGGATTGCTTATCTTATCCTGCCCCTGTTTGCCTTGGCCAACGCTGGGTTTACGCTGGAAGGCATGAACAT
>JAFDFO010000007.1 GCA_019309815.1 Deltaproteobacteria bacterium | reverse complement strand
ATATCTATGATTCTATCCCCAGGGCCATCATGGAGGCTTTGGCTTTGATGATACTTTCCTCATATTCCAGTTCAGGGTCTGAGTCAGCCACGATGCCCCCTCCAATTCCCAGGACACCACGGTCATCCCAGAGTTCAAGGGTTCGAATGGCGACATTGAGCACCATTTTATCCTGAAAAAAGTAGCCTATTGCACCACAGTATACGCCGCGCTGGTGGGGTTCCAGTTCGTAGATAATTTCCATCGCCCTCTTCTTGGGAGCGCCCGTAATTGATCCGGGGGGGAAGGTGGCTCGGATCATGTCAGAGATCTGTGTGCCATTTCTGATCATCCCGCTCACGTAAGAGACCATCTGGTAAACTGTGTCGTAGGCTTCAACAACATAGAGTCTGGGGACCTTCACGGTGCCGTACTTACAGAAGCGCCCGATGTCGCTTCTCATCAGGTCCACAATCATTACGTTTTCGGCCTGATCTTTGTGGCTCGCTTTCAGTTCTTGTCTCAGTTTCCTGTCAATTGCACGATCCTGTGACCTTTTTCTCGTACCCTTCATGGGCTTGCTGAGGACCTTGTCATGACTGAGGCGCAAGAAGAGTTCAGGACTTCCGGAGATAATCACGCCCTTCCCAAGATTGATGAAGGATGCATAAGAGACCGGCTGAATCTGCTTCAGACGTAAATAAAGCTCAAGCAGGTCTCCCGGGCAGGTAAAATGGGCCCTTTGAGTGTAGTTGATCTGGTAAACGTCTCCGGCCCTGATGTAGTCAAGCACGTGCCCAACATTTTCAAGATAGGTTGCCTTACTCTGATTAAAGCCGAGCATTTTGCTGGATCCATTCCTGCCTCTTTTCCTACTGGCCTTCGGCAGGGAGGGGAGTGGTCCCTTGTGCCAGCAGGACCAGGTTTTTAGAACATGGTCAAAAACCAGGAATTGCGAATAGGCTGCCAGATAAATGTCTGGATTCGGCGTGTCCTTGGTGCCGGGGGAGGGGAGATCTTCTATCCACTGACAGGCTTCGTATCCAACGTAGCCAGCAATGAAGTGGTCCTGCCTGTGGGCGGATAAAAACGCAAAGAAATCTTCTTTGCTGAGCTCGGTGATGTGGCCCTCAAAGACCTTTTCCGGCATCCACGCGATAAAGGAATACCGCTCTGAAAATGAGGGTTTCTGGCTTTCCAAAAAAATAGCGCCCGGTTCTTGATACAGGGCGCTAAAAACTTCACACGGATCTGCTTCGATTCTTAAAGTAGTTTTCTCCATCAAAAAAGATTCCGCATGGCGCAGAGCGCATAGCGCATAGCGTTTTGTTCTTTCACGCTTTGCCCTTTGCGCTCTGCGCTATGCGTTTTCATGTTCCGCACTCCGCATTGCGCCTTACGGCTTGAGAACATCACCGAATTCTTCTTTATCCCCTTCCCCATCCCAGGTATTTCGCATCAAGATCGATTTCTCGTTCGATCTTGACAGCACATACCTTGAGTTCGGGGATCTTGGCTATAGGATCAAGGGCCGAATGCGTCAACACATTGGTGCGCGTTTCAGAATAATGAAATGTCATGGAAACAACGCCCGGAGGGGTCATCTTTGAGATCTTTGCTTTGGCCCTCACCGCCCCCCGTCTGGAGACCACTTTGACCATCTCACCGTCCTCAATGTCCAGAGCCGCCGCATCCATGGGGTTTATCTCAACTTGTTCCTCGTCGCGCAGGACATTGAATCCGTCCACTTTTCGAGTCATGACGCCATGAAAATGAAAAGCACTGCGTCTTGTGGTGAGGATCAAAGGGTACTCACGGCTCGTCACCTCAGCCGATGGGCTGTATGTGATGGGGGCGAAGTGTCCGAGCCCATCGGGCGTGGTGAATTTCTCAGCGAACAGATATGGTGTTCCGGGATGCTGCAGATCGGGGCACGGCCACTGGAGCCCGGTCTGCCCGATGCGCTCATATGTGATGCCCCCGTAGCTCGGCGTGAGTTCACGAATCTCTTCCATGATCTGTTCAGGACTCTCATAATCGAATCCCTTGGCTCCCATATGCTTGGCAATGTCGCAGATAATCATCCAGTCAGGGCGGCTGTCGCCTATAGGCTCTATGGCTTTGCGCACCCGCTGTACCCGTCGTTCCGTATTTGTGAAAGTCCCGTCTTTTTCAGCAAAACTCGCTGCCGGCAGTACAACGTCGGCCAGCTGGGCGGTCTCGGTAAGGAAGATGTCTTGTACAACAAGTAATTGCAGATGTGGAATGGCCTTTTCGATAAACTTCGTATCGGCTTCCGAGACCACGGGATTCTCTCCCATGAGATAGAGGGCTTTGACCTGCCCTGAATGGGCTGCCTCAAAGATCTCGGTCAGCATCAGCCCCGGCGACGGACTCAACTTGCATCCCCATGCCTTTTCAAACTTTTTTCTTATCTTTGGATCATCAACCTTTTGATAACCGGGAAAGACATTTGGCAAGGCACCCACGTCGCAGGCGCCCTGGACATTGTTTTGACCTCTCAGGGGATTTACGCCGGTTGAGGGTTTGCCAATTTGACCCGTAAGCAGGGCCAGGTTGGCTACAGCCCTCACATTATTCGTTCCATGGGAGTGCTGAGTAATCCCCATGGCATATAGGATTGTCGCGGGAGCAATGGAGGCGTACATTCTGGCCGCTTCGGCAATATCCTTGGCAGGCACACCGGTAATTTCCTCAGCCAGTGCCATGTCCCATGCCGTGACCGTCTCTGCAAACGCTTCAAACTCATCACACCTTTCCTCAATAAACGATGTGTTCAGGAGTTTCTCCTCAACTATGATCTTGGCCATCGCGTTTAGAAGGGCCACGTCGGTTCCCGGTTGATGCCTGAGCCAGACATCAGCAATCTGGGAAAGCATGGTTTGACGTGGATCAGCAACAATCAGCTTTGCACCGTTTCTAACGGCTCTACTGATTTGTCTGCCTATGATCGGGTGCGCGGCCATCGTGTTGCTCCCGATGACAAAAATGCACTCTGCTCCGGCTATTTCAGAGATAGAGTTTGTCATGGCGCCGCTACCCAGGCTGGCAGCCAGACCGGCTACCGTTGGGGAGTGTCAGAGGCGGGCACAATGGTCGACATTGTTCGTCTCCATGACTGTCCTGACAAACTTCTGAAAAACATAGTTTTCCTCATTCGTACATTTAGCGGAAGAGATTGCCGCAAATTCATCTCCTTTGAAATGGACGAGCGAGCTGGCCACATACTTGATAGCCTGATCCCAAGTGACCTCCACAAAATTACCTTCTCGCTTGACAAGGGGTGATGTCACCGGCTTGCCGGCTTCTCCAGTCTCATCCATCCCGTGTGCCTGGCTCTCTAACGGATCGTATGCCCGCACAAGTGGCGCAGAGAGCCTGTCCGGGCTATGGATGAACCTGTAACCAAAACGCCCTCGTACACAGAGCTCTCCCCGATTTGCCGGATTGGTGCGATCGCCTCTTGCCTTTACTATGGTGTCACCACGCACCCCCAAATACAGGCCGCAGCCTACACCACAGTAGCCGCACGTGGTCTTCACTTCGCGGGTAGGGTATTCGACTTTCTTGGGCATGAGAGCCGCTACCGGGCACCGCTCAACGCATTCTCCACAAGAGACACACACGGATTCCTTGAAAGGCTTGTCGCCAAAGGTACTTACTTTAATCTCATATCCCCGATATGCCATGTCAATAGCGTCGACGCCCACGATTTCGCGGCAGGTCCTAACGCATATCCCGCACTGGATGCACTTGTTGGGATTAAAGTCAAAGAACGGGTTGCTCCCATCAACCGGCAGGTCTTTGGCCACACGATCCATACGATTGAGCCGCTCTTCATCAAAACCAATGCGGTTAACCAGTGCCTGCAGACGGCATGACCCACTCTTGGGGCACAGAAGACAATTGAAGTCATGATCACTCAGGATGAGTTCAAGCGTTACTCGACGAACCTGCTCAATCTCTGCATCATCTGTAATGACTACCATTCCCTCCTCAACGGGAGTGCGGCAGGCGGGATGCAGCTTTTTCTTCTTTTCAATCTTGACCAGGCATATGCGGCACGCTCCTTCCGAGGTTAGCCCCGGGCAATGACACAACGTGGGTATATAGATCGCCGCACCTTGGGCTGCCTCCAGGATGGTAGCACCGTCGCGGGTTCTTACTGGGATGCCGTTTATGGTCAGGGAGATGTTAGTAGCCATTCGATGCACCAATTGAAGATTGAAAACTGATATTAGTCATTGGATGTCGGCCAAACTGATCGGAGATCGAAAATCGTGATTTTTCAATTTTCATTTTTCACTTGTCAATCCAGTCAGGCATTCTACCGCATTGAACCTCGGAGGACACACATCCATGCAAGAGCCGCACTTAATACACTTTGTCTGATCGATTTCGTGGACCTGCCATTTGGCCCCAATAATGGCATCGACCGGACAGGCCTTTAGACACAACAGGCATGCCTTACACCTGTGTTCCTTGATACGGTAGGCAATCAGCGGCTTGCAGACAAGTGCCCGACAGCGCTTTTCATGAATATGTTCTTCATATTCCTCACGGAAGTATTTTATTGTGGATAGTACCGGATTCGGGACTGTCTGCCCAAGGCCACAGATGGACCCGGCTCTGACCGCTTCAGCCAACTCCAGCAGGACCTCCACGTCATCGGGCCTGCCTTCTCCCCTGGTTATGTCCGCAAGTATGTGGAACATCTGCCTTGTTCCCAGCCTGCACAACGTACACTGGCCACAGGACTCATTTTGCGCAAAATCGAGAAAGTAGCGGGCCATGTTCACCATACATGTACTCTCATCCATGACCAGCATGCCACCGGAACCCATGATGGATCCAACACGGGCTAGCGACTCAAAGTCCACAGGGAGGTCCAAGAGATCGGCCGGGATACAACCGCCGGAAGGTCCACCGGTCTGCACGGCTTTGAACTCCTTGCCCCCTCTAATCCCACCGCCGATATCAAAGATGATCTCCCGCAAAGTCGTTCCCATGGGGACTTCCACAAGACCCGTATTCTTTACATTTCCTACCAGGGCAAATACCTTAGTGCCTTTGCTTGCCTCTGTGCCTATGTTGCTGAACCACTCTGCACCCCTTTGGATGATAGGCGGCACACAGGCGAAGGTTTCTACATTATTTAGCACAGTGGGCATATCCCAAAGCCCGACAATGCTGGTGTTCAGTCGAGGGAGTGGTTTTGGAAAACCACGTTTTCCTTCAATCGATATGACCAGGGCTGTTGATTCTCCGCACACAAAGGCCCCGGCACCCTTCACGATTTCAATCTCAAAGCCAAACCCCGTTCCCATGATGTTTTGGCCTAAAAGCCCCAGGTCGCTGGCTTGAGCAATGGCTGTATATAGGTGCCTAACAGCAAGGGGGTATTCCGCCCGCACGTAGATAATCCCCTTCCCGGCGCCTACAGCATAGCCGGCAATGATCATCCCCTCCAGGACACTGTGGGGATCGCCTTCCATGACGCTACGGTCCATGAAGGCTCCGGGATCCCCCTCATCACCATTGCAAATGATGTATTTCTCCTCGCCAGGGGCGTTGCGGGACGACTCCCACTTGCGCCCTGTAGGAAAACCCGCGCCTCCCCGGCCCCGAAGGCCCGAGTCCTTCACACACGTGATCACTTCTTCAGGGCTCATTTTGGACAGTGCTACGGCCAGGGCCTCATAGCCGCCGACCCCGATGTATCCTTCAATGGTCGTAGGGTCAATGTGACCACAGTGCCTGAGCACCACCCGTTCCTGTTTCTGATAGAAGGGTATGTCCACCTCATGAGAGCACTTTTGACCCGTGGCCGAATCCTCGTACAGAAGTCTTTCAACCGTGTTGTTTTTGATCACGCTCTCCGAGACAAGTTCAGGGACATCGTCTGCGGTCACACCGCGGTAGAAGGTATCGTCCGGGCCAACAACGACAAGGGGCCCGGACTCACAGAAACCGCGACACCCGGTCATTCTGATGATAATATCCTCATCGGGTGCCTGGGCTCCAATCTCGCGTTCAAGGGATTCCCTCACTTTCAGACTTCCGGATGCAAGACAACCCGTCCCACAACACACGACGAGAGTCTTTGCGTGTGGCTTTTCAGCAAGGATCGTCTCTTTGAGACGTTTTAGATCCTCGGGCGTCTCTATTCTTGCGGCATGACGTGGCAACATTATTGGTCCTCGTCCTCTATGTCGTCTGCTTTCCCGGAGAGCGCCTTCACAACCTTTCCTGTTGTAATCTTCGGGTAAAGAATGTCATCTACCACCATAAGGGGCGCTAACGCACACGAGCCTAAACAAGCAACGCGTTCAAGGCTGTACTTGTAGTCCGCGGTGGTCTCGCCGGTTTTAATCCCCAAACAGTGTTGGGCCGTTTCCAGGACGTCCTGCCCGCCGCGTATGTGGCAGGCAGTTCCCTGACAGACTCTCACCAGATGATCCCCGCGTCTTGTGAGATAGAAGTGAGCATAGAAGGTTGCCACACTAAACACCTGGCTCACGGGCACGTGCAAAAACTCGGCTATCTCGGCAAGGGCCTCCTCCGGCAGATAGCCAAACTCCTCCTGGACCCTTTGAAGCATAGGGATCAATCCACCCCTTTTTCCTTCAAAAACCGAAAGGATCTTCTTTAACCTTGCTTCGGGCATGCCACAGTCTCCCAGAAGAAGCTCTTGGGGTTGTCAATTCTGCGAGGGATTAAATCTTCTCCTTCACTAAAGACGGATACTTGATGCTGGATGAAGATGCGCCCCGGATTTAGACATCCAGCATCCGGTATCAAGTATCTGATGGTTGATGCCAAAGACCCTCCTTTGAAACTAATACGGCCACCTCATGCTAAGAGATTATCTTGAGACATGTTATCGTTTACCTTGCACAAACTCTTCGGCCAAAGCCACATCTGCAGCGCTTCCTATAAAGACGGGCACCCTCTGGTGCAGGTGCTGGGGTTGGACATCCAGGATCCTTTCCGTTCCGGTGCTGGCCGCCCCTCCTGCTTGCTCGACAACAAAAGCCAGAGGGCTTACCTCGCACATGAGCATCAGCTTGCCGTGTGATTTCATGGGGTCCTTGGAATCCGCCGGGTACATGTGAATGCCTCCCTTAAGCAGATTTCGGTGGACATCTGCAACAAAAGAACCTGTGTAGCGCATGGTATAAGGTCGCCCGGACTTAATATCCGGAGTCTTAAAGTATTCGATCACATTCTGGACTGTCTCATCCCAGAAGTAGTAATTCCCCTCATTGACGCTATACGTCTTTCCTTTTTCTGGTATCCGTATGTTTTCGTGGGAGAGAAGAAATTCTCCAATCCTCGGCTCGAGGGTAAAACCATGCACGCCGCTTCCGGTCGTATACACCATCATAGTACTTGAACCGTAAATGAAATATCCTGCGGCAACCTGTCTACGACCAGGCTGAAGAACGCTTGTCATGAGGCTCATGTCGCTGGTATCGGCTTTCTTAAGGATGGAGAAGACCATACCGACGTCGATGTGAACGTCAATATTGGTAATCCCTCCAAGGGGATCAAAGACCAGGATATAGTCTCCCTTTGAATACTTTGGAGGAATAGGAATCAGATCCGTGTTTGTCTTCGAGGCCATGCATGCCAGATGACCGACATGACTGACACGATTCACGATGGTGGTGTGGGCATATTCTGTCAGTCTTTGGAAAACCTCCTCATCTACACTTTCGCCTCCCACAAACCCCAAATCCTCGGTCAGGTTGGCCTTGTTTACCTTCTGGGCAATGACCTTCGCTGCCACCGTCAGTTCTGCAAGCAAAGCCGTAAAGGCCCCGGTTGCCTCGGGCTTTTCTCTCTGCTTGGCTAAGATGTGTTCGGTCACCGTTATTCCTTTGGCCATTTTCTGCTCCTTTTTTTGGACGATTTTTGCAAACCAGTAGAATAAAGGGATAAATTAAACGCGCTGGCAATGAGGTGTCAAGGAGATTCAAGCCGGAGGGCTACGTTGCCAGGAATTTCTCGACCCCCGTAATGTCGATCTCGTTACTGTCGAGTCCCAGGGCTTCCTTTTTTATACCCATACACAATCCAAGAAGTTGTGAATACAGGATGGATGGCAGCTGATGGTTCAATCCCCTTTCAGATCCCATTGTTTTTTGGACCGTGTCGAATTGAACCTGGCAAAATGTGCATCCCGTGGCAACGTAGTTTGCCCCTGCATTCTTTGCATCAGTCAACTTCTTCTGAGTAAAATCCAAGGAGAGCTCGTCATGGGTTCCTAGCAACGGACCTCCACAACAGTCAAGCTTGCTAGGCCAGGCAATGCTTTCAGCTCCAGTTACTTCCACCAGTTGATCAAAGAGGGAAGGGGAGACAGGGTCATCAAATTGGACAATCTTGCTCGGGCGCAAGGCGTGACATCCATAATGGGTTGCAATCTTCAGGTTCTCGTACGGCATAGTGACCTTTTCACTGATTGCTTCAATGCCCACATCGTGGAAGAGAACGCTAAGAAGGTGCTTGACTTGAACATCTCCTTCGTACTTGAGGCCCTCTTTGGCAAGGACCGCATTCATCTCTTCCCGCAAGGCCGCATTTTCTTTCATGAGGTGTTCTGCCATCCGAAATGTCCCGTAGCCGCATTTGCACAAGACGAGCATATTCAGGTTTTGTTGCTCAGCCAGGGCGAAGTTTCTGGCCGCCGAGAGCACGAATGCCTTCAGGTCAACATTCCTCAATGGATATCCACAGCAATTGAACTCAGGGATGTCCACAAGTGTCACACCAAGCTCCTGCAGCACCGCCCTTGAGGACGATTCATACTGCTTGAGACGGATCGGGATATTACATCCAAGGAATAAGGCGTACTTCATGATTTTCTTTTATCTCCCTATGCGGCTTTCTCTTTGAGGTGTTTGAGGGCCAAGTTCTTAAGTTCATAAAGCACATCAGTCACGCATACCCCCTGAGGGCAGTGTTCCTGACACATGTAACACGTGACGCAGTCCCACAACATGTTGGAACCAAGGGCCAGTTCTTTTTGTTTCAAAGCCAATGAATGCATGATTTCGTGCGGCAGCAGCCCGACCTTTTCCTTCGGATTTTCATAGTGGGCCACTACCGGACACACGTTTGTACAGTTCTGGCAGCCAAAGCAGACTGCGAAGGTACTGGCCTGAGCTGAACCGGTCAGCTCACCGGCAAATTGCTTGTCGACCGGCGTCAGGGAAAGCGTTTTTCCCATGAGTTTCGCCGGATCGTATTCAACTCCAATGGTTTCTCTTGCCCATGCTTCGGGTTTTGGATAGCCACGTTCGGCTAGATAGTCATTCAAGTTCAGCCACAACGCCTCCAGATTAATACCAACCGGACAGGCGTCTGTGCATCGATGGCAATCGGTGCAGATATGGCTTCCTTCATGAACTCTCAAAAGCGCATGTTCACTCAGGCTCCTGCCGGACAGAATGGTCCTGAGTGCTCCCAGCTTTTCAGACGGGAGGATGTTGGGGTTAGGGATTTCGTTGAAAGCCACTGCCACAGAACAGCGCACGGTGCAATCCCCGCAGTGGGTGCACGCATCAAGTTCCATAGCATTTCTTGTAGCTATGTTGGCGGGATCGGATTTTCCTTCCTCTATCATTCCATTGACCAGCAGGTACGCCGGGGTGGAAAAGATATGAAAGAACTTGCTGAATGGAAGATAGGCAAGCCCCAAAAAGCAAGCCAAGAAATGGAGGTACCACAGTAAGGTGGACACATTTGCTCTATCCAGGGGAAGGGCGACCGGCTGAACGACCTTGGCCACGCCATAACCTACAAATCCCCATTGGGGTCGCGAGTGACAGTCTGCACAACTCATTTCATGAAGCAGCTTGCCTTCCTTCAACGTTGCTTCTTCAAAGGGCTGCTTGACGTTGGGAGAGACCACGCCGAATTTGTCGACCCAATAAGCTTCAAGAGCTCCAATCTCTTCTGGTTCTTCAAGACCCGCGTACTCATCTACCATTTCTTGATATCTTGAATGGGATACGATTTTTGTTGCCTCCAGAACGACACCAGAGATCATGATCACGGCCAGTATTATGATGGCGTAGTGATCGACACCGGTAGACTTAGGACGGGGAGGCTTGGAGGCAAACCTACGGTACAGGGCAATCCCGAGGCCCACGATTACGACGACTCCAAAGAAATCCCGCAAGAACATGAAAGGATTGAGTGTGGAGTAGTAATTGTCAAACAGGACCGAGGTAATGAGTGCATCGAGCCCGTGCATCAAAAGCAGTAGCATAAAACCGCCGTATATGCAGATATGAGCTAACCAACGGAGGAAATCTTTTCTCAACAGCCATGTCTGCAGGATCACGTCCAAAACAAAAAGTTTCAGTAAGGTGCCGATCCTGGCGCTGAACACGGTGGATATGACCCCCCGCGCAGCTGCAGAGATTCGTGTTGAAGCTGAAAAGCCAGCGGCATCCGGACCGATATTGCATCGGAACCAGTTTGACATCTTGTAGATCAGACCGCCCGCAAAGACAGCAAGCGATAAATACAATGCGATGTTGTAGAGCATTTTCTTGTTCCCTCTTAATGTATTTGCCCGGAGAGTTCTATCATCCGTCCCAAGGCACGATCCGTTGCGAGTTACGGGTTACGAGTTTCGGGTTAAGACCATCTTAGCGAATTTCAACTTGCAACACGCAACTTGCAACACGCAACGACTAAAGTTCCAGCCAGGAATCCGAGTAGAGCGAGTGGCCAAGAATAACCTTTGCCGTCTTCACATAGTCCCGGGCTTCCTTGCTGAGACTCTCCATGTCCAGTTCGTCTCCGTCCATGACCTGATGAACAAGCGCTGCCATTTCCGCTCTTTTACCTCGCGCGACGTCATGCAGATCCTTGTCAAAAGCATCCACGATACACGATTTCATCCCGTTCTTTTCCAGCATGATCATGTATGTCTGATTCAGGATAGGCCGAAGATGCTCAGGTGCTCCGTTTGAAACATTGGAAAGCCCGCAAGTTGACCGACAACCCGGAACCAGAACCTCCGCTATCATACCCAGCTCAGACATGAACTGGTTACATTCTATTAGTTGGTTCTGCTGAACATTTACAGGTGTGACGATCGGATCGACCCAGATATCTTCTCCTGCCACCCCGGCTTCTGCCGCCCTCATCAGGATGTCCGCAGCCAGGAGTCCCCGTTCAGCGGCATCTCTGGGCATGCCTTCTGGTCCCCAAAGCAGCGCAACCATGCCAGCATCGTATTTGGACACCAGGGGTATTTGTGTCTCCATCCTTTCAGGACGACACATGATGGAATTGATGACGGCCTTTCCCTGCTTGTTTTTGTAAACCTTCAATCCTGCCTCGACTGCACTTACGTTCGTGGTATCCAGATAGAGAGGCAGATCCACGACTTCCTGGACGGTCTTTACCATCCACTCCATCAATTCCTCGCCACCCTTCCTGGCAGGCCCCAAATTGACATCTATGTAGTCAACTCCGGCCTCGGCCTCGGCTACTGCCAGTTCCTGGATCGGTTTCGGATCTCTCTCCTTCATAGCTTGACCGATTGTCTTGACCATGATGTTTAGATTTTCGCCAACAAGAATCATGAAACCCCCTCACGGATTGAATATTGACGATTGAATATTGAAAAACGTGTTGTTGCAATTTTCAATCTTCAATTTTCAATCGTCATTTCTAAGCTTGCCACTCTTTCAGATACGCTGGGATGTGGGCGGACTCCCTCGGTCCGACCATGACTTCCCAGTCCCCGAGCTCTTCCTCGAGATCTCCGGAAATAGCTGCAGCATAGCCTGGAATGACCACCTTTTTATGGTTGACTTTATCCATGATGCCGCACTTTTTCATGGCTATCCCGATGGCATCTCCCACAAATTTGCCGGCAGCCCAGGCTGTGAGGACAGAGAGCCCCTCAGTATCCACGATGACAAGCCATGCGGGAACGCGACTCGATTCAATCTCACCTGACACGATGAAATAGGTAAGCGAGAAGTTACACGAGACCAACACAGGAGAGTCATCGGTTGGCCCGCCGATTTCATAGATGCCCGGAGAGGTTGCCATGGGACGCTGGGGATCCGTATAGATATTCATGCGAGCAAGCAGCAGCGGAAATAGACTCTCTCCCTGAAGGTCGGAAAGGACAACAATAGCACCATACTTGGCCACAAACATGGAAGCCATCAACGTCTCTTTCATGAAATCATCGGTCATCTCGCAAGGAAATGCGATGGTTGGAAAGCCAAGGGGTTTGAATTTGCTCAGAAGGGCTCCCCGGCGGACGGACACCTGGTCTTCAAATGCCTTTCTTACACCCCGGGCGCCGGAGTCTATGACCAGATCCTTCAAACCCGCCTCGGTCAGCTTTGTTGTCAGGTCCGCCACTTCGTCCAGGCTGTCTCCTCTGACCGCCAAAGGACACTCTGCACCCTTGGCCAGGTCCGCCATCTGGTCCGCATTGTCCTTGGTTGCCGCATACAGGAGGGGCTTGCGGTCTGCGCATGAGTTCAAGCCAGCCTGCATAACGCCGGCGTCCTCCGTCATGAGGATAATGCCGGCGTCGGTCTCGTTCTTCACCCTTGTGGCCAAAGTCTCAAATTTGCCGGTATCACCAGAGACCGATTTCACGGCAATGAGATCCGCTCTCAAGTTCAGACCCACCCTTTCATATTCAAGGGTCTTGAATCGTTCCAGGCGACCGCCCACTTCCTCATCAGTCATTTCATCTGTAACTAGCACGGCGATGCCAGTTTGATTCAGGAAGGTCTTCTCATGGCGAAATAAGACTGTCTCTCCGCCGATTTTGAGCTTCCTTTCGCCAGTGCCAATCTCCACAATGTTGATAGGGGGTGCCGATGCGTCAGCCAGTTCCGCCTTCGCCTCATCTGAAACATAGGGGCAGGCGGCCAGTTCAGCCTTGCCTGCAGCCAAGCTCATGGCAAATGCCAGACACGTGGGTACCCCGCACTCACCGCAATTTGTCTTGGGCAAAAGTTTGTAAATCTGAATTCCTGTCAGGGCCATGTAATTCCTCCTTCGCTAGTCATCAGTCACTGGTCATTAGTCATTGGTATAAACAAACGATTTAGGTGCCGGATATGTAATGGCTACCTGAATATTAGCCACACATCAGAGATCGGGCCTCTGGCATTATGTGTCCGGCGGCAATTCCTCTACCGGATGACCAATCACTAATGACCAGTGACCAATGACCAGACGCTCTATCCTATAATCGGATCCATGGACAGCGCCGGGTGTCCCTTCTCCTCCAGGAATGGAAGGATCTCCTCTTCCGTAGTCCCTACGGTTTCATCGGCGATCATATCCGGCAGGTCAGGAATCCCCATCTCTTCAGCCCGTTTTTTCAGAAGCTCCCCAACCTCCTCCTTCAGTCGCTTTGGCATCCAAACCAGACGCTTGATCCCGCCATCACCAATGATCCATTTCCTCTGCGTGAGATTGTATTTGCCGTGCCCCACAAACCCGGGCACGCTTGCCCCGCCCCCGATGGTCCCTGCCAGGGTGGTGAACTTCATGCCGCAGGGCGTCATCCCGGAGTAGTCACGATCCACGGTCATAACGCCGTTGCAGATAGGAAGTATGGCGGCAATGGCTTCACAGCATCCACAGGTCGTCATGGGGTCATTCACAATGCTGTAAAAATTATAGTGATCCAGGGCCTGGCGCGAGGCGTTGTACAGGAAGTCGTTACACCCTTTCCACTGTCCAAGCTTTGGATCAATAACCTCCCCCTTTTCTACAGGCTGATTAGGGCCCGTAGGATTGATTTCAAAGGACGCCTTGCAGTCCATCCAGTTGTATGCACCACACAGCCCGGTCCTTTCAGGGCTGATAATGCACACATGGTTGGGCGCAAAGGATTGGCAAAGCGTACATGAGTAATATGTTTCAGTCGTTTCATCGGTCATCCCTTCGATCCGTGCGTCTCTTTGGTGGTACACATCTCTTGCTTTTTTCAGGATCTCCTGGACCTTGTCTTCTTCCGTGTAGAGCTTGATCTGGACTTTGTCGAAAATGGCGCCGAAGTCCTGATGAAACTTGGCATGCAGGATATCGCCGATATGTTTAATCTTGAGTCCCTTTCCGGCCGAGGCCTTGGCCATCCTTATCCAGGCGATATCCCTCTGCCCGATGTGCATGAGACCCTGGGCGTAATTGATAAAGTGGTGGATCTGCCTTTCCAGGATCGGTTCAAAATCATCCTGCATTTTCCTGCCGGCAAACTCGGCGACGATGGCCAGTGGGAGTTTTACTCCTGCCTCCACATCATCTATGTCAGGGCCGAACAACTCAATCTTTCCATCCTCTATCTCATCCATATCCTTGGTAGTTGCCCATTCCACAGCTTGCGTCTTACCCCCACCGCATTCCAGGAAAAGATCGTCTTTACGGACGCGTTCTCCTTCAAAGGCAGGCCCATAGGATACGGGTATGGGAACTTTGGCCACGGTGACCTTCAGGCCCCTGACTTCAATGGCCCTGGCCACCAATTCCTCGTGGGGAACATTGGAGACCACGTGCTCATATGTACAGATACCTGTGGGCAGTACTTCCGGGATCGCTGTGTCAGCAATGACCGGAAAACCCCAGTTTATGGCACCGGCCGCATTGGCGTACCATTCATCGGTCACTGTGCCTAAGGGCATGGCAAAGGCAAAGATGCGATCTTTGTTGTAGAAGAGAATGCTCTTGAAGTCCCCGGGCTTCACCCCGCCAAAGGACATGGCGGCCCTTGTGGCAAAGCCTATGGCAAACACGGTAGCTGTATACTCCGGCCCAAAGGAGACAAGGCGTGTGCCCCATCCAACCTGGACCCCTGCGTTTGCCAACATCCCGGACATGGAGCGGCCCTCATGATCAGCGCTCATGAATACATAGAGATTCTTTTCCTGAAGCTCCTGGGCAAGCTGTACAGCGATCTCCTCGGTCGGCGGTGCTCCAAGAACAGCTGCAAAGCCAGGGGCCGTGCCGTCAACGAACTCCACGCCGCGCTTGCGCAATATCACGTCGTCTGCCGCACCCAACCAGAGGTTTCCATTTGAAGGGTCTTCCGTTTTTGTGTAGAAATCCGGAGACTCAAGATACCGTATGGCCTCAATGATCTCCTCTGCAAAAAAAGTGGCCATTCCGGCATCCAGGGCTGGCGCGAGGTAGGGAAGCCATACATGCTCATCCACCATGTCTGGCAGCAATGATCTGCACCGATCAAGTACGTCTTTGACATCCCCAAGTTTCTTTACGGGAACGCCCAGCATTCCGTAGATTACGGGAAGATAATAGGCCGTGTTGGGAAAGCCGATCTCTTGATCGGGACCCCATTTTCCCATGGCTTCTTCATACTTGCCTTCTGCTCTTTCCACAATCTTGTGGGCGCCACGAATCGCTGCTGAACAAATGATTTTTGACACTTTCTACACTCCTTGTTTGTCTAGGTTTACGTTCATTGTCTATCGGTATCGTCCCGCTCAGCGGGATTACGTCTTACGGTCCACGGTAACCGAAATCCGGCTGAGTCGGACGCAACCCTTTGACGAATGACGGTAAGATGCAAATCAATCCCCCATCAAGTCACTGACATACTCTCTAACCAACCGCACGGCATCGGGATGCCGCATGATCAAGATGTCACCCCCTGCCAGCAGAAGCATAAGTGCTGTCATAGCTTCAAGGAGAACGCCTCTTCTTGAAGGATCGCCCAGCAATGGGGCCTCCTCCTGGCTCATCCTGGCTTCTTTGACCTTCCAGACTTCCTTGCCCAGGTTACACAAGATGGGAAACTGGAGCCTCTCGTCCTCCTGGGTCAACGCGGCCATCCGGTCTCTCTCCATCACGGAATAACAGTACTCCAAACCATAACCCAGAGACGCCACAGTGGGATCAACGAGGATACGCTCATCAGGCACGCCTAGGTTTCCCAGCAAAATATTGAGCTGCTTGGCTAAGTTGATATCGATGGGCGTGGATGCCGCTATGGTGTGCTGAAACGCAAGGGAGGCGGCTCCCAGGGCCTTATAACTCCCTTCTTCCACAGGGCCGAGGATAAGATTCTCTCCGGCGCACTCCTCCGCAATCATCTTTAGAACTTCAATATCTTTTTCCAGATTCCCGCTCCCCCACACAATCAAGGGAACTTCGATAGCGGCAGCCACTTTCTTGGTCACCTCTGCCGCCTGTTCGGCCGTGGAATTTTGTGCATTGGGGTCTGTGCTGGCAAGCTGCAAGGCAATCATGTCCACGCCGTATGAGGAAACGCATTTTTGAGCCCACGCGGCCGGGTCTTGGATGACATCGGCGAACGGGTCCAACAAAGCCTGGGGCCATTCCTCAGGTGGGGCATCATAGACCTCCATGGCTATCTTTGGTGGGTGGGGCATCTCACCTTCAAATAGATGAAAGGGGTAACTTGTCTCTCCACCCACAATCACGGGGCTTGCCTCTTTTCCTATCGGAATTTCTCTAATCACACCATTGTACGATGCCTTGGGTATCTCAAATGCCATGCTAACTCCTTTCTATGCCGCCTAATGGCTTGTAGTCTTTTGCCCTATTTCTTCCAAAAATATTCAATCGTCAATCTTCAATATTCAATCCCTCACAGTCCTACTTCATCCAAGATCGAGGGAATCTTGCTTTCCCATCCGAGGGCCATAATATGAACGCCGTCGCAAAGATCTTTCATCCCCTTCACCAGGCGTACCGCCATATTCACGCAGGCTTGGCCCTTGTCCTCAGCCGCCTTTAGCTCCTGAATAAGGGGTTCAGGCACGAAGACGCCGGCCACATTCTTATTCATATAACGGGCCATGCCGACTGATTTTAGAAGGATAATGCCTCCCAGAACTTTTGCGTCGAGCCCCTCCACACGCTTCATGAATTTCTCAAAGGTATCCAGGTCATAAACTCCCTGTGTCTGAAAGAACCTGGCACCGGCTTCGATTTTCTTCTCCATCTTCATGATCTGCAAATCCATGGCCGCCTCATTGTCAGCCCCTGGATTGACAACTGCTCCGGGGAGAAAATCGGGTGAGCCCTGGAGTTCATTTCCCGCCATGTCAACGCCGGAATTCAACTTTTCGATGCAATCCAGAAGCGAGACAGAGTCCAACTCGAAAACCGGCCTGGCCTCGGGGTGATCACCAAGAACAGGATGATCCCCGGTTAGTGAAAGAACGTTCCGAACCCCGAGGGCCCAAGCACTGAGCAAATCTGATTGCAGTGCAAGGCGATTCCGGTCCCTGCAAGTAACCTGGAAAACAGGGTCGATACCCATTTCAGTCAGGAAATGACAAAACGCCATGGAACCCAGGCGCATGACCGAACTCTGCAAGTCTGTGACGTTTATGGCATCCACGCGGTCTTTGATAATGTCAGCGTCCTTCAAGATATGCTCTACATCGGTTCCCTTCCCAGGTGCCACCTCAGCGGTGACCACGAATTTCCCCGATTCTAAAGCTTGTTTGAGACTCATTGTAGCCCCCCGAATTGACAATTGACGATCAATCGACTTCTGTGGCTGCGACTTCCCGCAGGTCTTCTCTGACTACCCTGCTCGGGTGAATGGGCCAGTCCTTGACTTTCGGCCTTTCCTTCAAATAGGATAATAGATCCAGCCGCTTCAGAGCATGGTATATCTCCTGCCACGCGCAAGGGAGGTCTTTGGAAACTTCACACTTTCCCTCTGATGCACCGCCGCAAGCCCCGTTCAAAAGCCCCTTGGCACAACGGGTCACCGGACAGATGCCCCCCGTTCTATCCAGTATGCAGTCACCGCATGCAAGACATAACTCTTTCCAAACGCCGTGTTCTTCGGCCATACCTGTAAAGTTGGTGTTCAACGCCGGGAAGACACGCTGATTGGGAAACAATTGTGCCACCGTCTGCACCCCGGCTCCGCAAGCCATGGAGAGAACCACATCATACCGACCTTCCAGCTTTTCCAAAATGGGCGTTACACTGTGTGGTTCACACTGCAATTCGGTCAAAGCCTCCACAGTCCCAACCGGCTTGCCTCTCTGTTTTCTGTCCATGCGGATCAGGGTTGAGAGAGTTTCAACCTCTCTAGCCCCTCCGGCAAAACAGACTGTCGTGCAGCCCCCGCATCCCAGAACAAGAATCCTTTCGAAATCCGCTGTCATTGCCAGGATCTCTTCCATTGGTTTTCTTTCGGCAACAATCATAGACACCTCACCCAGATTAGGTTTGCTTCAAAGGACTTGGACCTAATTCTTTGATGGTTTCTGTCATTTCCCTGGCAACGTTCGCGAACTTGCTACCCTCGGCGGCCGACATGAAATAGACTTGTACCCGCTCGGGTTCCACATTGATTTCGCTCAATAAGCCTTTCACGTACTGGACCCTGTGTTTGGCCTTGTAGTTGCCACTCATGAAGTGACACGTTCCCTCCAAACACCCGGCCACATATACGCCGTCTGCACCGCATTCCAAGGCCCTGAGGATATGGTTGACGCTGACTCTTCCCGTACACGGCACCTTAATAACCCTGATATTGGGCGGATACTGAATCCTTGAAGTCCCCGCCAGGTCAGCGGCGGCATAGCTACAGTAGTGGCAACTAAAGACAGCAATAAGAGGCTCAAAGTTGTTCATGGATTTCCGCTCCCGCTTTCCATCAAGCACACAATGCTTCGCAGACAGCCAGGATCTGCTCGTTACTGACATACCTGAACTGGATCGCTTCAGCCGGACACTCCGCTACGCATATGCCACAACCCTGGCACTGCATCGGCTCAATTTCTGCTTTGCCCTCTTCGTTCATTTGTGGGACCTGATACGGACATACCTTGACACACGCAAAACACGAGGAGCAAAGTCCCGTATTAACGGTAGCGACCGTGCCCACTCGTTCGATCGTGTCATGAGACAGGATAGTAGCGGCCCGGGATGCAGCTCCCAGGGCCTGGCCAATGGCCTCACGGACGCTGGCTGGATAATGGGCGTTGCCGCATAAATAGATCCCACTGGTGGAAAAATCCAGGGGACTGAGCTTTGCATGTGCCTCTAAAAAGAAATCGTATTCATTGACCGGAACCTTCAGTATCTGTGCGACACCCTGCGCATCATCGTGAGGTACGATAGGCGTCGAAAGCACCACGAGATCTGCAGGCAGCGGGACCTTTTTACCCATGGCCTGGTGGTAAATCTTTACTTTTCCGTCTTCAACCACGGGGAGGTTATCCAGGCTATACCTGATGAACCTGACCCCTGCTTCCTTGGCCTTCAGGAAGAGGGCTTCATTTTCCACGCCATAGGCTTGAATATCTCGAAAGAGCACGAAGATCTTGGCATCTTTAACGATCTCTTTGATGTGGAGGGAGTTCTTGATCGCCACCATACAGCAGATGCGGGAACAGTAATTGCGCTCCGGAACACGAGCTCCCACACACTGGATCATTACGACACTCTTGGCGTCGATCTTTCCATCTTTGAGCTTCAACTCCAGTTCGGACTGCGTGATCACCCGCTTGCCGTCATAGTTATACAGACCGACGGGCTGCAACGGTGCACCCCCTGTGGCTACAATAATGGCTCCGACTTTTTGGGTGTGAACCTCTTCTCCGGAGGAGAATCTCACGGAGTAATTGCCGATGTAGCCGGTCACTTCTTCAAGGGTGGCGGACGTGAAACACTGAATGCGATTCTCCGCCTCGGCCGCTGATATCTTTTCGGCGATAAATTCTGTGGCAGCCATGTCGGATGGAGCCAGTTTGTGCAGGTCCCGCAACAGACCGCCCATCTCTGCCTCTTTTTCCAGCAGGATTACTTCAAAGCCCTCGCCTGCCAAAGCCAGCGCGGATGTCAGTCCTGAGATCCCGGCACCCAGAACCAGTGCCCTGGATTCAACGTTAGATCGAAACGTTTCCAGGGGTTCCAGAAATGCTGCCTTGGCCACCGCCATTCGGATGAGGTCACGGGCCTTGGCCTGAGCGGCTTCTCCTGCTTGCCTGTGCACCCAGGAGCAGTGTTCCCGAATATTGACCATTTCAAAGAAGTAGGGATCGATACCCGCTTCCTGGCAAGAGGCCCTGAAGATGGGTTCGTGCGTACGCGGGGTGCAGGCAGCCACCACCACACGATTGAGGTCATTCTCTTGTATGGCCTTCTTGATTTCAGTGATGCCTGTCTCGGCACACGTAAACAGATTCGGCTTGACTGCAACCACAGTGGGTAGAGTGCCTGCGTACTCACACAGGTCTTCAATGTCCAGGACGCCGGCGATATTTATGCCACAATGACAAACAAAGACGCCCGTTCTCAATTCATTACCCACTTTATCTCTCCACGTAGTTTCGGTTATGCTATTGTGTCTCCATTACGGTTTGGACTGCCATTGAAGCTGCCGCACTTGCCAGCGACACCGACGAAGGGATATCCATCGGCCCTTCAGCACAGCCGCACACAAAGATACCATTGACGGACGTACTGACTGGCCTCTCGGGGGCAGTTTTTACAAACCCGCTATCGTCCAAGTCAAAACCCATCATCTGAGCAAGTTCTTCCATACCCTTGCTGGGCACGCAGGCAGTTGCCAGCACGACCAGGTCAAAGGGGAGCTGTTCCACTTTCCGCGTATCCATATCTTCACACCATATGACAGGCTTGTTATCATCACTTAAGCCGATCTCAGCCACACGCCCACGAACAAACTGGATGCCATACTCCGAAGCCCCCCTCAGACAATACTCATGAAACCCCTTTCCGTATGCCCGCATGTCTGTGAAGAAGATCGTAGAATTCAATTCTAATCCGTGTTCCGTGGCAACGACCGCCTCCTTGACTGAGTGCATGCAACCGAAACTGCAACAATGGGAGTTAAACCTGAGGTCTCGAGACCCCACGCATTGGACGAAAGCGATGTCTCTGAGGTCCTCCAGGGATGGGGCCTTTTCTTTCAGAGCAGCCAGCCTCTCGGTGGACTCCGTTATGGTATTTTTTACT
Organism: Deltaproteobacteria bacterium; assembly: GCA_019309815.1. Taxonomy (GTDB): domain Bacteria; phylum Desulfobacterota; class Desulfobacteria; order Desulfobacterales. The sequence goes on along the minus strand of JAFDFO010000007.1, from coordinate 3,258 downwards.
TCATCCTGGGGTTCTTCCCCTTTTTTCTCCAAATTCTTTAATCGCTTCTTTGCGCTCTTGACCTGCTTTTCAAGTGCCTTAATCTCAGCTTTGATGTTCAGACTGGATGGACGCTCCAGGTGACCGCCCGTGGGACCGCTTGCGTTGAGTAGACGTTCAAATTCCATGGCCGTAATGACATCAGGAATGGTCCCGTAGCCGTATGGCTTGATGTCTGACGGGTCGAACACGTCGAACCCTGTTGCCACGATAATGGCTCCGACTTTGAGTTCAAAAACGGTGTCCTTTTGTTCAAAATTGATCGCCTTGGCTTCGCAGATCTTGGCGCAAATACTACACTTCTTACCTTGAAAAACCCGGCAGACACTGTCGTCAATCGTGTATATGGAAGGAACGCCTTGGGGGAAGTACTTGTAGATAGCGCTCCTTGTTCCCATGTTCATGTTGAATTTGTCGGGTATAGTTACCGGACACTTCTCGGCACACAGACCACAGGCCGTGCATTTGTCTTCATCAACGAAGCGGGCCTTTTTCCGCACCTTAACCGTGAAATCGCCGGCCTGTCCGGTGACTTTTTCGACTTCCGCGTATGTGAGCAACTGCGTGTCTGGATGCCGCTCCACGTCGAAGAGCTTTGGACCCATAATACAGATGGAGCAATCGTTCGTCGGGAAGGTCTTGTCTAACTGAGCCATTTTCCCGCCGATACTTGGCAACCGTTCCACCAAATAGACAGTCGTGCCCTGGTCCGCCAAGTCCAGGCTGGCCTGTATGCCAGCCACGCCGCCTCCAATGACAAGAACTTCTTTGCTCATATCCGAAGACCTCACAAGAACCTAGGGGCTTTGCCCCAATCGGAATGTTGGAATGATGGAATATTGGAATAATGGGTTTTCACTATTCCACTATTCCAACCTTCCATCATTCCATGGTGATCTCATTCGTTGTGTACCCGTCCCCTGTAGAACCATATATTCTGCAGCCAAGAAATCTGCTCGACTGTCAGACCCCCATGGCTTCAGCCATGAGATTAGTCAATTCCTTTACTTTCATTTCCATACCGCTTGAAGACAATGCGCAGGCCAAATGAATGCTGCACTTCGGGCAGGCAGTGACCAGCGTATCTGCTCCTGTAGCTTGGGCTTCCTTCAGCCTGTCCACCTGGATTTGCTTGGAATAACTGGAACAATTACTCCAACAACTGACCCCGCAGCAAACAGCATTTTCCCGGTTATGCTCCATTTCCACCAGGTTCATTCCAGGGATACTCTCGATGATTTCCCTTGGTGCCTCATAAATGCCGGCCATTCTTCCCAGCCTGCACGGATCTTGATATGTCACAGTATGCTCCACGGGAGCCAGCTCAAAACCTCCCTGGTTGATCTTCTTTCCTACCAGGTCATAGAAATGAATGACTTCAAAGTCCAATTCTCCGAAATAGAGTGGATAAGTGGTCTTGAATGTGACATAGCCTTCCGGGCAAGCAAATATGACTTTCTTACAACCAAGGCGTTTGATCAGTTCAATGTTGAAGCCGGCCAACTCTTTGAAGGCATCCACATTGCCGCTCCACAGCATGTCGTGACCACAACAGCGTTCCTCATCACTGACTACCGGTTCGATGTCGAGCTTGTTGAGCATCTTCAGCACATTGCTGGCGGAACTGAGCGGAGAGATGCCTATATCTTTGAAGAGGACGTCAAAGTAGGTGAGACACCCTACAAAGAGATAGTACTCACCTTCCTCTGCAACGCGACCTGCTTCCCGGGCCCAGGCAGTTTTGTTCTGATGCAGGCCCTGCCTCTGCATATCGATGATGGTCTGCATAACCCCGTCGTGGGCAAAAGTTGTTCTGCTGCCAGCCTTAAAAGCCTCTTCACGTACTCCCCTGACAAAATCGAGGTACTCCACTTTGGACGGGCACCTTTCGAGGCAAAGGGCACAAGTGAGGCATGACCAGAGGTCCGCGTCGCTATAGATCTCATCCTCAAGACCAAGGTCCGCGCTAAGGACGTACTTACTGACCATCGCCTGAGGTGAAAACCCCGGCAGTACCCGCGAGACCGGACAACTTCCGGTGCACACACCACAGTCCTGGCAAAATGACACCTTAGTTTTTTCGATGAGGTCCTGAATGCTCATGCTGCCAGTGCTTCTTTTCTGAGAGGATTCGGTCCCAACGCCTCGACCCTCTCGATCATTTCACCAATCCAAGACTCTTCAAGGAGCCCCTCTTGTGGCATGGTATAGGGGATTAAACGGTTCCTGCCGAATCCCAAAAGATCAAGCACCTCTTGGGCTATGGCGACCCGTTTCTCCACCAGGGGCTGTGCCTTTGGAAATTGCTGGTTCTCCGCAGGGGCTCCAATCATGAAGACCCCGTCAGCCCCCAGTTGAAATATTCTCAAAACGTCTGACGCGCTGATCCTTTCCAGGCCATGGACCATGACCGGCACGATCTGGGGAAAGTCCCGGCCAAGCGCATCCAGATGATCCCTCGTGAAGTTTCCATATTGACTGAAAAGCCCAATGATGCGCGGATCTGCCCCCTCAGATTGCTCAAGGGCGTTCTCTACTTGTGAGACAACGTGTCCAAGAGGACAAAGACTCACCTCAATGGCTTGCACCGGGCATTCAGCTGCACATACCCCGCATGCCTGGCATTGAAAGATGTCAATAGCGACTTTGCTGTCCGCGTCACTATGTGGAATTTCCAGAGGACAGGCTTCAACACACACACCACAACTTATGCATTTCTCCTGGTCCAGGCGGGCCCCCAGATTGCAGTGCAGGCAGCGGTGTGCTTCCCGGACAGCCTCTTGTTCAGTCAACACCGAGGCGACTTCATCCAACCCCTTCAACCTAGTTTCAATGGGTAGGGATTGGATCTGACGCCTTGAAAATGTCGTGGTATTTTCCAGGATACCTGCCGGTAGCTTTTCCGTTTCGCCTTCCGTTGATGGTGCAGCATTCGGCAAAGTCTCCCCACGCAAGAACAAATCCATGGAAACAGCGGCTCGTTTTCCTGCGGCAATGGCCTTGATAGCGGTTGCCGGGCCGGTAACCGCGTCACCCCCGGCAAACACACCGGCAAGGTGGGTAGCCAACGCATCAGGATCTTTCGTAACAATACGGTTGCCCCCTTCTGCGAGTCCGGGTTCGCTGGACAGGAAAGACGTCTCAGGGGCCTGTCCGATTGCAGCAATAACCATATCCACGTCGAGCGTGAACTCGGACCCCTGCACAGGGGTCGGGCTT
>JAFDFO010000264.1 GCA_019309815.1 Deltaproteobacteria bacterium | reverse complement strand
CGCCAGGGGTTGACACACCCGGGACCGACCCGGCCGGGGTTGCCTATGTGATCTTCGGGAATCAATCCATGCCTTCTTCTTTTGACCTCCTTTCAACTTCCGCTGATGTCACCATCGTCGGAGAACAAAGGAAGTGGGACTACAACCTGGGCATAGCAATAGCCTCAGGAGACGTGGACGGGGACAGTGTTAAGGACATCATTCTCGGTTTTAGAGGGGCTAGTAGTTCAGCGGGGAAGGTCTATCTGATTCTGGGGAGACCCACGCTTGGTGGGATCATCTATCTTTCAAGTTCTGCAGATCAGAAGATCTATGGAGCAGGAGCGAAGAGTTACCTGGGAGACCGTCTGGCTTCAGGAAATATCAATGGCGATGCATACGATGATGTCATTATCGGTGCCCCGGGAGCAGACAATGGAGCAGGAAGAGTCTATGTGCTGTTTGGAACCCCGTCTTTTCTGGCGCATGTTGACCTCAACACCACCCCTGCAGACATGACGATTCATGGGGACAACGCTCAAGACTACTTTGGCTCATCTCTTGCCAGCGGGGATCTCAATGGAGATGGTATCGATGATCTCGCAGCAGGTGCATGGGCAGCAGATTCCGCAAAGAAGAGCGCCTCCGGAAAAGTCTATATCTTCTACGGGAGCAGCTCCTTTACTACGCCTCTTACCATAGACCTGGATACAGCTGGCGCCGACGTCACGCTCGACGGTCCTTCAATCGGGGGTTTTCTAGGGTATGCCCTGGCAACTGGCGACGTGAATGGCGATGGCATGACTGATCTCCTGATCGGAGCATACGGCACGAACATAATGGCTGGCCGGGTGTATGTCATTTACGGAAAAGTCCCGTTGGGTTCTACGTTCGACATAGAGATTTCCGGAGCGAATGCCTACGACAAGTCCGGGGCTGCTTTAGCGTCTGGTGACCTCAATGGCGATAACGTAGACGACATCATATGGGGCGCCTTGGAGGCTGACCCTGGTAGCCGCAATGAGGCAGGAAATACCTACGTCATCCTGGGAACGACTCCAGCGGGTGCGGCAGGGGCAAGCGCAGAAGATAGACGAACTGATACGAATATCACCATTGAAGATACAGGTACGGGTAGTTCGGGTCGTATCGGGTGTTTCATTGACGCGGCGGCCAATGGGTCGTGTGCACACCCTGACGCTCAGCTCGCAGGGGCCCTCAAAGATATACATTGGTCTGTGCTGATTGGCCTGCTTGCGGTTGTGACTGTCCTTGGTTCCTTACTGCTGACCTCTGGCAGACCGCTCACGGGCATTGGAAACTGGAAAAGGAAGAGACAAGTTATGATTGAAAGAATTACCAGGTTCTCCGTTCTTGTATTTCTACTGGCGGCGGCAGCCTTGATGGTGTCGGCCCAAACCGCAGAAGCTGTTCCGCAAGAACACCACGGCGGTTCAGAAGGGTGCAGGCGTTGTCACATGACTCACGGGAGAAGGGCGGAGGTTCAGCCGGGTCAGTTCAACCTCTATTCTATAAAAGATGTAATTACGACCCCGAATAGCGGTGATGCCGACGTTGAATTCTTGAATACGTCAGGAACCAAGTCCTACGCCGATGGTGGTGCTCCGTTCGACGGGGTATGTGAAGTGTGCCACACGCAGACCAAGTACTTCAAGAACGACACTTGGGATGACCCAACTGCCTGTGACAGTGTACCTCACAAATCGAGATACGCCGAGCAGGACTGCACCACGTGCCATGACCATGAAGACGCTTTTGTACATGGAGGGGGCGCTTCGTGTAATGGCTGCCATGGTGTTGGTTCGGGTCCTGGAACGGCCACGAGCCACGAGACTCACACACAGGATACAATCGAAGAGAAGGGCCTTGGGATCTTGCTGACGTTTTGCGGGGACTGTCACGACTTCAATGCCTATCCTTGCTTTTCTGACAGTCAGAACCTAACAAACACCACAGTCTGTAACACCTGCCACAGTCCGCTGGGCGGGTTTGACGGCGTGGATAACGGAACGTACGGCGCCAAAACCCTTTGGTCCACTGGTTCAGTCAATACGGCCAAGTGGTGCGTTGGGTGTCACGACAGCGTGCCCTCAGTGATTACCGGAAGCAGAACCGCTGGTGACATCGGCGGCGACAATAGTTCCTATGGCTATTATTACGGAGAGTATGGGTACCCGGGAGCCCATGGCAACCAGGGCTATGGGGTGAAGCGCATAGGAGTCAGTGCTGGAAAGGGCGAATGTGCTCACTGCCACAACCATGACCTTGATGAAGATGGTCAAGACGATGATTCCCACGGCCAGTTGTTTGCCGACATGAACCCTTCCAGTCAAGATAACAACTTCTGCTTTCAGTGTCATAAGGGTACTGGTTCGGTGCAGGATAACGGCATCAACAACTTCACCTACGCGAAGACCTTCGGCGGAGGCCCTGGCACGGACTTTGACAACATATATGACGCCTTCAACCCGGCAACCGGAGCCACGCCCTCGTCCCATAATCTCGCTGACGTTCTGACCCACGCCGTAGGGAGAGGGATTGGCTTTACCAGCAACACCAACGCCTGTCTTGTTTGCCACGACGTCCATGCGGCCCAGAGAAACAGTCAAGTGGTTACAACCACAGAGGGAGGTGTTTTGACGGCTATCAGAAGACCTTCAGAGAACGGAGGCGGAGAATCCCTTCCCACCAACCTCTGGGGGGATTCAGACGGCAGGTTTGGTAACAACGAAACAATGCTCTCCTACACGGCGAAGTATCAGGCGCCTTACTACAAGAGTGGGGGCGGTAATTTTGAACCGGCAAATGATGCAACATTCAATGGAAGCAATGTGCCCAACTATAAGAACTCGTGTACAGATAACTGCCACTCACGAACTGATGTTTATAGCACCGGACACTCCAGAAACCTTCTCAAGACTGACTGGGGTGTGGAACAGCACGGGAAGGGGCATAGCGGAGGAACTTTGGGAGCCAGCATTGCTCCGTATACGGACCCCGCCTTTAACTATGTTCTCTCGTGTCTGGACTGCCACGAGCCGCACGGTTCCGAGAATGAATTTTTGCTTCGAAGCACGATAAACGGGGTGGATGTCAGCGTGCCGGGCCCTGGTAGATATTGGCACGTTTGTTCGGCGTGCCATACTTTCAACCAGCATTTTGCACCGTTTGACGATACGTGCG
>JAFDFO010000416.1 GCA_019309815.1 Deltaproteobacteria bacterium | reverse complement strand
CTGAAGCCTCAATAACAGGCTCCCTTTCCTTCCGGAACGGACTTCCGTTCGGAGGGCCTTGAGCCCTTCCGCCAGGAGATACACCTCCGATTCTGAAAGAAGGTTGGGGGTCACGGTGCACCGAAACTCACACTGAATGTCTGCTGCCATGAGCACCCGGATCGATTCCCGGATAATGCTCACCGGCACATCGACCCCTGCACACCGGGCATATATTTCGTCCTCCAGGGGGGCCTTCACATCCATGGCTACGTAATCCACGAGTTTCTCTGTAATGAGATATTGCAGCATGTCAGGCTGCGTCCCGTTGGTGTCAAGCTTAACCTTGAACCCCGCCTCTCGAATCTGTCTCAAGAGGACCGGCAGACTCCTGTGGATAGTCGGCTCGCCTCCGCTAACGCAGATCCCCTCAATCCAGTTGTTGAGGGACGTGAGACGCTCCAGTATGGTCTCGAGGGGAATGGTTTCGAGTGTATCCGGCTGCAGGACCAGTTGGTGGTTGTGACAATAGGGACATCTCAGGTTGCAATAGGGCAGGAAGAGGACAGAACACACCTGGCCCGGCCAGTCTAGCAGCGAGGTTTCAATGAAGCCCTTGATAGGTGGGAGCTGATCAGAGGTCACTAGTATAGCGGCTGACCGGCGAACAAATGTGGATGAATATTGTACTATCCATTGAGCTTTCCCGGCACAATCACGACCATTTGCAAATACAAGGATTGGAAGGCTCTTTTCAGCAATCTCTACCAATTCATGCCAGGCCAGGTGGGCCAAGGCATCCGCGTTTCCGGGCCCCAGTTCTTCTACTGCTACTCCGAGGGCAGAGAGGTCAAACTCATTCTTGATGTCCTGACAGGCACTGCAAAGGTTCTTCGTAAACAGCGTCATGCGTTCCTCCCGGCAAGCCAGCCCTGATTTCGATAGCGATCCTTGAGTTCCCCTATTTTCCCTTTGTTCCAGCTTGAAATCTTAGTGAAGTACCCCGTAATACGGGTGATTCCGTCCACCTCCGTACTGCGACACCAGAGGCAGGCCTCGTGCAGGCCCCGACTTACCTTGCCGCACGCTCTGCAACTGGTGAACTCAGGCGAGAAGGCAATCTGATCGTTCTTGGTGTTTTTGAAAGTCTTGATCACAAAATCAGCCAGCGATTCTGCCGGCGGCGTCAGAGCCCCCGCCTCAATCAGTGGGTGGAAGCGTCCCTCCAGCTGTACCCGTTCAATGGGGTTCATCGGAGCTCCCACGTCAAAAAGGGTTGAGTTAGTGTAGTATACTTCACCTTCCCCCCGGTTCCCCTTGACTACCGTCAAGGCCTCCTCGGGAAAGTGCTTCAGATCGAGCTTTGCAAAACGGTATGCCGTGCTTTCTGCCGGGGTTTGCTCCAGCACAAAGCGCATGTCGTATTTTCGGCTCAACTCGTCGGCCAGAAGCTTCATGTGGGCTATCACTTTCAGGCCGAATTTCATCGACTCAACAGACCCGTGCAGCTCTTCCCCGGTGTGATACTGAATCAGTTCATTCATACCCACCATGCCGATCAAGTAGGTACACCGATGCATTCTCAGATATGGGGTTCCATCCAGGTCCATATTCAACAGGGTCAAGGGCCCGGAGGCCTTGTGAGAAAGCAGGCGCGTGATGAAGTCTCGCTTTTCCCGATGGGCCTTTGCCGCGATCGCTATCCGCTCACCGAGCTTTGCAAAGAGCCTGGTGTTATCCCCTCCAGCCTCGTAGGCTAATCTGGGAAGATTCAAGGTCACATTTTGAAGCGCGGAATACCGCATCTTCCATGGCTGTTTGGCATCTTCCAGGTCCGATTTCTCTAATTTGAAGCTGAGCCGGCAGCACTCGGATATTTTTGCGGTATCTCCCCGGTCAAAGACGAAGTAAGTATTCCCTTTTTCAGAAGCCACCCTTTTTCAGAAGCCACATCACAAATATGGTTCAAAAAGGCTTCGTGTCCGGGCGTCTTGAAAAACTTCTCTGTAATGTGGACCAGGGGTTTGGGAAAGAAGAAAGGCCTGCCCGCGCCATCTCCTTCCTTGTACACATCAAAGAGCTTCCAGACAAAGCGTTGGGCCACCTTCTCGTACTCGGCATAGGTCTTACCCGTGTACACTCCGCCCGGTCCGATTGCCGGCACATCCTCAAAGTGCTTGGGAACTTCCCAATACAAGTTGATGTCCGTAAAAATCGCCTGACCCCCTCGAGCCACTGCCTGCTGGGAGAATTCGAAGATCATCATCTGGGCCAGTTGTTCCACCGCCCGATCATCGAGTTCTTCCAGGTAGGGTGCAAAAAAGAGATTTACCGCGTCCCAGCCGATAGCACCCGCAAAGTTGCTCTGCAGGGCGGCTGCGAATTTGACCATATGGGCAAGCAGGACCTCTGGATGTTTGGCGGGTTTTGCCATGGCCAGGGAATTGGGGAGGTTCAGACCAAACTTCTTCAGGTACTCCAGTGACTGTCCCGAGCAATAAGGCCGGTCAATGAAACCCAGATCGTGGAGATGAATCGCCCCGTGCATGTGGGCGTCTCCCACCTCTGGTGAGAATACGTTTAT
>JAFDFO010000263.1 GCA_019309815.1 Deltaproteobacteria bacterium | reverse complement strand
CCAGCAGGTTCAGTCCGCTCGTCAACATGAGTGAAAGCGCTTCACTCAAAACAACATTCCGGGAGGCGGTAGCAAACGGGGTTGTCACGATATCCCCTACTTTGTCACCCTTTTCCAGGTCTGAGAACCGTACCCACCCCGTAAACCTTTCTTCAGCATCAATAACAGCCAGCCAATCCGTTCTTTCTTGGTTCATCCGCTCCTTCGCGATTGCCACACTCTCATCCAGATTTACAGTCGGGGCATCCCTTTTCATAACCTCCTGAGTGCGAATGAGCTGCAAACCTTTTAGAGCACGATCAGCCCCAACAAAACCGGCTACGAACTCATCTTTTGGTCTGAAAAGCAAATCAGCAGGCGGTGCGTATTGGACAAGTCGCCCCTCATTCATGAGGGCAATCTTATCCGCCATCTTTATTGCCTCATAGATGTCATGAGTCACAAATATGATGGTTTTCCGGATCTCCTGCTGGATCTTCAAGAGCTCATTTTGTAAGTCCACCCGCGTGATGGGGTCGATAGCCCCAAACGGCTCATCCATTAAGAGGACCGGGGGGTCCGCTCCCAGCGCCCGTGCCACGCCTACCCTTTGGCGTTGGCCACCGGACAGCTCGCGAGGATACTTGTCCATGAATTCGTGAGGATCCATTCTCAAGAGCTCCAGCAATTCCCGGGTCCGTTCCATTTGCCTGGCCCTGGGCCAGCCTTTCAGTGCAGGCACTGTGGCAATGTTTTCACCAACGGTCATGTGTGGAAATAGCCCAACATCCTGGATGGCGTAGCCAATATTTCTCCGAAGCTCATCCTCGTTCATGGAAGTGGTTTCAGCACCGTCAATATATATTTTCCCACTGGTTACTGGAATCAAACGGTTAATCATCTTCATCGTAGTTGTCTTGCCGCAGCCCGAAGGGCCAAGCAGTACGCACAGCTCTCCCTGCTCTACCGAGAAACTCACTCCCCTGACAGCCTCTGTACCGTCAGGATAAACCTTGGTCACTTTATCAAGGCGGATCATTTTTCTACGATTCCCTCAACCCCCTGGGTACCACCCAGCGCTCCACCAGGGCCATCAGGCCGTCAACAAGAAGTGCGAGCACCGAAACAGCCATGCCCCCCGTAATGATCAGGTCCATCCGGGCGTTTCTCAGTCCGCGAAAAATAGGTACACCGAGTCCTCCCGCTCCAATCAAAGCTGCAATTGTCGCGATGCCGATGATAAGTACCATTGCATTCCGTAGTCCGGCCATAATGACGGGGCGGGCCAGGGGCAGCTTAACCTTGAAGAGAAGCTCCCTTGCATTCATACCCATACCCTTTCCAGCTTCAATCATGGCTGGGTCAACCTGACGGATGGCCGTGTAGGTATTTCGTAGAACAGGCAATTGGCCATACACGATCAGTGTGATTACAGCAGGCAGGAAACCAATAGTACTTAATCCCATCCGGCCGAGAAGGAGCATAAGCAGCCCAAACAGGGCCAGGCTTGGAACGGTCATCATGATTTCTGCGAAGTAGAGGACTAAATCTGCCAGACGCTCCCGTCCTTTTGCTGCTATGAAGATCCCCAGGGTGACACCCAAAACACCACTTATGACCACTGCGACAAGGCTGATCTGCAGATGATCAATAACCCATTTCCCGAGCAGTTCAGGATGCCGGCACACAAATTGATAGGCCTCTAGCATGACGTTACCTGGCTAAGTTCTGTGAGCGCTGTCGGCGTACCTGAACAAGGTTGCCGCCATGTGATATTTATCCAGTAAGAGAGCCTGTAACTTCCTGAGATCACAAGATTACCCTCGTCTTTTGTCAACTTGACAAAAATTGTATTGCGCAACCAATAACCACATGGTAGATTAGTTGGCACAAGCGGAATATTTCAGCTCAAACCTTTTTACAGGCAACAGGTCGCTATGTCAAATCATGTTCATTTAGACGCTCCACGGGCTGCTTCCGAGGTCCCTCATGACCTCGTAAAGCAGATCATCTTTCAGATCCGCAGGCTCACACAGGCAAAAGAGCTCTATACCAAGGAGCTGAACAAGAAGTACCAGGTGAGTGCCTCCCAGCTGAACAGCCTTATCGCCCTCTATGAGCAGGGCTCTTTGCCTCCTTCTCAGATTGCCAGGCACATCATGGTGAAATCAAGCACGGTCACCGGGATTATCGACCGCCTGGAGCAGAAAGGACTCGTCACAAGATCGAGAACGTCCCCCGACCGGCGTGTTATCACGGTTGAACTCACAGAGTCCGGAAGAACACTCGCCGAAAATGCCCCGCCTCCCATTCAGCAAAAAGTCGTGGAGGGTCTGGAGAGGCTTCCACAGAGCGAAATGGAGAAGATTGTGCTCGGCCTCAACATGCTGACTCAGATGCTGGATGTTCAAGACCTTGAGGTTGAATAAAGCGGGCTCCGTCATGTCTCCGCCCCTCCTGCAATCCCGACGTCTTTCAACATAACCAACTGATTTCATATGCATTTCAAGGGGGCCTGGTTTGGCCAAAAAAATCTTGACATTATTAGGGATTTAGCGTAATAGTTTCACCTGAAATAATTTGATGTGATATTAAGTTTCTGTAACTAATCTACGAGACCCCCACCTAATCGGTTCTTCTGGCTAATCGTAACAAATGCCAACAAGAATTCGGGCGGCCCCTCTATACCGTTGACTGTCCTTATAGGCTAAGCAGGGTAACTTATGAACGAAGTACAGGTTGAACAATCAAGGTCTTTGTTGGGTGACGATGCCGTGGAGATGCTTCTCCGTGCCCACGAGGACGCCTTGTGGATATTGGAAAATCTTGGTGTTGGCTGCAAACAGCCGGATATCCAGGCTGTCTTTCAGCAGTTTGAGGCAGATGGGCTGGCTGTGGTTTATAATGACCGTATCTTTGTCACCTCCGGGCTGGTTGAACGCTGCCTCAAGACCGTGCCTGGCGTGGCTGATTTTTTCGCGCCCACAAACAGCTTTTTCATCGGCGGCACCGCACCCTACGTGTATGATGACGAGGCGGGCCGTGGGGGCCTTGCGCCTACTGCCGAACACATGGCCCGGATCGCCCAAATAGTTGAACAAACTGATATTATTGCCGGCATGGGGAGGGGTATCAAACTCAAAGACGAAGTCGAACAGATGAACATTATGGTCGATGAGTGCAGCAAACCGCTCTATTTTGCGGTCACCTCAGAT
>JAFDFO010000077.1 GCA_019309815.1 Deltaproteobacteria bacterium | reverse complement strand
AATGACAATAGGCTTGTCACGGGCGGGGATTAATCCGCCGTCTATGAAAATGTCTATGCCCGCATCGAATAGAGGGCAACCACAGGGGGTTGCCCCTACATTGGCTGTCATCGACCGTCACTTGGGAGAGAACCAGTTACTCTCGAGATGAGAGAGCCTCTCCTCTTTGATGGCTGTGCGGATTCGCCGCATCAGAGACTCAAGGAAGTGTATATTGTGGATGGATGCCAGGCGGAACGCGGCAAGTTCTTTGGCTGCAAAAAGATGTCTCAAATAGGCCCTGGAGTAGTTGCTACACACGTAGCAATCGCACGCTTGATCAACCGGGCGCGGATCATCCCTGAACTGTGCATTGAGGATATGTATCCTGAATCGGTCTGCATCCCGAACAAACATGGTTCCCGTGCGGGCCATACGCGTTGGAGCGGCACAGTCGAACAGATCAATTCCTCGCTTCACCACCTCGAAGATATTCTCAATCTCACCGATTCCGAGAAGGTGGCGTGGTCTATCCTGTGGCAGGAGGGGAATCGTCCATTCCAAGACTTGGTGCATCTCCTCTGTTGACCCACCAAGAGAGCCACCGATGGCGTAGCCATCAAATGCCTTTTCGGCAGTAAATGTGGCGCTTTCTTTCCTTAAGTCCTGGAACGCTCCGCCCTGAACAATACCGAAAAGAGCCTGTTTGTTGTCAGAGTGATGCAGGAATTCCTCGAGTGCCCGCACAGCCCAACGGTGAGTACGCTCCATGGCTGTTTTCGTGTAATCATAATCATGGAGTGGGGACGTACACTCATCCAGGACCAGAATGATGTCTGCACCCAGTTTGCGTTCCATCGCTATCACGCCCTCAGGCGTGAACTGATGCCGTGACCCGTCCAGATATGAGATGAATTCAACACCATCCTCGTTCACCTTCACCAGTGGCTTCTGCTTTCTGGAGCTCAAATGTCTTGCACGATCTTGCTCCTCAGGAAAAATCGGTGCGATCTTGCCCACTCCATGCTCTTTTCCCGCTCCGTGGCTAAAGATCTGAAAGCCGCCAGAGTCAGTTATCAATGGGGCGTCCCACCCCATGAATCGATGCAGTCCTCCCATCTTCTCAATCAGCTCTTCCCCTGGCTGCAAGTGGAGGTGATATGTGTTGGCGATAATGACTTGGCTACCGACCTTGTGCAGATCCGCCACCGATAAGGCTTTAACGGTTGCCTGGGTGCCCACGGCAACGAATGATGGTGTTTCAATCGCACCATGAGGGGTAACAAGCAATCCAGTGCGGGCTCTCTGGTCTTGTGATAGTATCTCGAATGATAACATAGCAATTCGCTTATAGTCTGGATGGAATAATGGAATATTGGAATATTGGCTAAAAAGCTATTCTTGATCCATTACTCCAATACTCCATTACTCCAATACTCCAGGCATCTTTTAGTAGTATATCGTCCTCGTCCTATGATACGGCTTTTCCCTGAAGTCCTCGTTCTGGCCCAGGTTCCACAGGATCCAGTCGACCTCGAAAGCCCTCAATTTGTTGCCGACGCGCCTCAGTTCTCGACGGATCAACTCAACTGCCCAGATGGTGTTGGCCCTGATCTCAACCTCCTCGGGGCTTCCGGGTTCAAGGTGAATCTCTTGGTCGACTCTGCCGGCCAGAGATGGCGCATAGTTGAAGATCCCTACATGGCGAAGTACTTGAGGAAGCTTGTAATCAGCAAAAGCCGTCAACTTGTCTATGTCGTGAAAATGGCCCCAACCCTTCCCGTCGAATGCCCCGTAGAGATCAGCCGCAAATAACTGCCCACGCTTGTATAAGAAGACTTCATGACCCTCGAATTCGGCAACATCTCGGAACGATCGGAGTTTTGCGGCCAGCAGTCTAACCAATGTCACCGCGGATCCTTTCGCAGCTTCGACCAACTTGAGCGCCTCGCCGCCAAACTCCGCTTGCAGGACGTGGCCGAGTTCACGGAGATTCTCTAGACGTTCTTTCATAAGGGGGAGTTCCCCTTTTCCTCGCAGAATCATTGCCAGCTGGTCTATGGTTAGCCGGGACAAATAGTCAGCCTTGGTAATAGGGACCCCTGACTCGGCGGCCTGTTTGAGAGCGACCGCAAGACCAAAATAGCCCGAAAGCTTGTCTGGCTGGTGTTCGATTTGCCACCTGATTTTTCCTGATGGGGCCCAGAAGCAAAAATTGATGCTATCCAAGACCAGAAGGTAGAATGCTGTCTCTTCTCTGCTCCCACAGTAGTGATGAAAAGAATCCCACTGCGGAACTTTGATATCATCAGCACCTATTTGCTCGGAGAAAGCGATTAGAGCCTGTTGGTCGATCTCCACCAGTTGGCTCTTTCCGGCTACACGCTCAGCTGTTTCAAGGACTTCCCACATAGCGACCATGCTTTGTTTATATCGTTGAGTCTAATGAATCAGTTACATTATTTCCAAGATCGCACGACAAGCGTAAATCCGGATTGTGTTCAAGGCGAAGGCCGCAAATCCGAAGCACGTACTGTTTTCAAGGCGTCAGCCGCAAATACGAAACAATGACCAATGACCAAAATTCAAAAGACCGAAACACGAACATAACAACACCGGCTTAACCATAACGGTTTTTGTCATTAGAACATTCGAATTTCGAAATTGTTTGCGGCTGACGCCTTGAAAACAGTACGGATTTCGATATTCGTGCTTCGAATTTTACGTTTTAACAACTCAACTCGAAAATCATGTTCGCGTTAACTTCTGCAAATAAGTTCTGGGAAAAGACAGCATATTTACTTTCAGAGGTTTCAAGAACATGTTGAGGACTACATGACTCGTAGTGGTACGTGGTGGGAAGCTCGGAGAGACAGGCAGGATATTCACTGTCTGAATAGCTTATGCCCCAGTTTCCTCTGGTCTTCATCCCAGCGCTTTATCAGATAGTCCTTTTCATTCTCGAATATCCTGTTGATACTCTCAAAATACTCCTCACATTCTCTGGTTTCCATGTGCGTTGTCTTATTCACAAAAGACAGAATGCGGGAGTGATAGAAGGGAATCATAGCTTGGATGATCTGCTCCAGGGCCATTTCGTTATTTCGATATGCAATGGCAAAATTGAACAGGACTCTGGCCCAGAGATCGCTCGGGTAGTAAAAGCCATTTATTGCCATCTCCTTTGTCTTACGAATGTCTGCAAATTCCGGGGCAGGGATGATCTTCTCCCACACATCACCGTATTCGTCAAAACCAGAGACAAAACTCCTATGGAGAGCGTCCGTGTCAACGCTTATGGGCGAGGGCTTATCATCCACACCCAGACCGAACCCAAAAATACTGCTTGGCCAGCTCTCGGTGGTGTCTTTCCATAAATACTCAAAATCGATCATCAAATCAAAAAAAGTACTTACCACCTGGGTGAACATAGGCCCCAGATGTTTTGCGGGATCTTTGGCTCGGTGTATCTTTGGAGATCCCAGGAAGGTCTGGCATACTTTGAAACGTCGAGCAATGGCGATAGTCGTCATCCAAATATCGATGCCGTAGTTCGCAATATTGTCATTCCAGAGTTTTTCCGACAAGAAGGCCCTTGCCATCCTTCCGGAAAACCCAAAATCTCCTCCTATTGGCTGCCTTACCCTGAGTCCAAATAGCGTTCTCAGCAGAGGATAAGCAATATGATTCGTAATTGAACCATCGTATTTGTGACGAACATAGATCGGTGTAACATAATTGAAACCTGCTAGAACGGGCTCAGCAAGGTACTGAATCCACTGTGGACGAATGCTTTTTAAATCTGCATCTACCACCACCACGGCTTTAGCCTGAAGCTCCACCGCTGCCTCAAACAGATTCCTCAGGTTGTTGCCCTTTCCCTTCACACCTTCCGGTGTAGATATGTATATCTTGGGAACGTTTGTCGGGGTGTTCATAAACGCATCGCGTGTTCCATCCGGCGAATGATTGTCTACATTGATAATTACTGATGTCTTGTCGAAGAAGTACTTGGAAAGTCCTTGAGCGGCCACGTCCGTGGGATGAGAAATTGAATCTGCCTCATTGTATGAAGGAAGCCCAACAATGATTTCCGCACTGTCTATGCGATCCGGGTTTTCAACAATCATATCCATTTATGCTCCTCCACTCGTCCAAGAAAGATGGGTGCTCTTGTCCGGGCAAGAGACGCTATTCCATTTGGGTTTTGTTGTAGATAATCAAGAGCCCCTCTAGCGTGAGATGAGGTTCAACCGCCTCGATGGTTTCCGAAAACTCCGATATGATTTCCGCAAGGGCTCCTGTGGCGACGACCTTGGGCATCGAAGTCATTTCCGTCTTGATACGTTGTACGATGCCGTCAACAAGGCCTGCATACCCAAAAATGATACCTGCATTCATGCTGCTAATGGTGTCCCGGGCGATCACGGATTTTGGCGCCGCAAAGATCTCGACTCTGGGGAGTTTAGATGCCTTTTGAAAAAGCGCTTCTGAGGAGATGAAAATGCCAGGGCTGATAGCACCGCCCAGGTAAGCCCCTTCCTGTGAGATGCAGTCAAATGTCGTAGCGGTTCCGAAGTCAACCACAACAAGACTCGACTGGTACTTATGAAAAGCGGCGACGGCATTGACGATCCGGTCAGCACCCACCTCTTTCGGGTTGTCGTAGAGTATGGGCATGTCTGTTAGTGTGGAAGCATCCACCCAGAGCGGCTGGTGGTGAAGATACCTTGTGCAGAAATTGTTGAAGATGGTCATGAGAGGGGGTACCACACATGATATGATAGTAGCCTGTATCGCCCCCAGTTCCGTACGCTCAAGGGAAAACAGGTTATTGATCAACACGTGAAACTCATCTTCGGTAGCGTCCTTTTCGGTTCGCAGACGCCAGTGGTGGACAAGTTGCGCACCATCAAAGACACCAATCACGGTGTTCGTATTCCCAATGTCAATGGCTAACAGCATCCTTCTTTCTTTAGTCCTTATTTGGCTTAAGAGCTGTCCCGCCCAGAGGCAGCGACTGGCCCGGATTACTCAAGGATCTCTACGGTAAATACCGCAGACGGGTTTTTGAGATGGGTTCTAGACTGAGGTGCTCATCGATTCCTCATCACTCATGACTGAGTTCCTGATGGCGTCCACCAGTTTCAGAGTCTCTCTTGTTCGTTCAACGTCGTGTACACGAACGATGTGTGCTCCGTGCATGGCCGCCGCCGCCACTGCAGCCTGTGTTCCTATCTCGCGACGTTCATCGTCGGGCCCCAAAAGCTTCTGTATGAAAGACTTCCGGGACGGTCCAATCAGAATGGGAACACCAAGAGCCTGGAGCGCAGCCAGGCCCTCAATGAGACGCAGATTATGGTTGACAGTCTTTCCAAAACCGATTCCCGGATCTACGATGGTCCTCTTTCGGTCAATGCCGGCCGCTTCTGCTCTCTCAATGGCATTTTCCAAAAAGTCCTTCACTTCTGTCACCACATCGTCATAGTGCGGGTCTTTCTGCATGGTCTTGGGAGTGCCCAGCATATGCATCAATACAACCGGTACGTTTCTATCCGCCACCAATCCTGCAAGGACCGGATCGAGCCTGAGGGCCCCTATGTCATTTACGATAACAGCCCCCGCGTCAAGCGCCCGTCTTGCGACCTCCGCCTTGGTGCTGTCGATCGATATGGGGATAGACAGGCGACCAGCGAGTTGTTCAATAACTGGGACCACTCTTCGAATCTCTTCCTCCGCAGAAACCGGCTCCGAAAACGGACGAGACGATTCCCCGCCGACATCGATGATGTCGGCCCCAGCCCGGGCCAGTGCCTCTCCATGGGCTACCGCATCTTGCTTATCCAAGAAGAGACCCCCATCCGAGAATGAATCGGGGGTCACATTCAAAACGCCCATGATAAGCGTCCGAGGCCCCAAGGTCAAGGCATAGGGGCCGCATTGAAGCTCAAACACGGTTCGCTGATTTGGATTCATATGAATTGAGGACAACAGGAATGGCAAATAGATAGCGCCCATCCTGAATCAGTCTCTTGATGATGGGTACTGGCGTTAGTTTCCAATCCATTCCCGCCGCAGCGGGATCCGCAAGGTCAAGAAAATTCCCGCCCAAGGCGGGACTGATTGACGGCGACTTGCCTGCCTCAGGCAGGGATTGCGGAAAATGGCCATTTATGGATGGAAACTAGCTGAGAAGGGGTTTAAGTTCACCGGGCGCCTTGGGCTCATCCTCGGTGTGTTTGTCAGATCCAACACCTTCTTCTTTTGTCTCAGGGGACTTGGCGACATGCCCGGCAATGATCGCATCTATTTCCTTCTCCACCAGGGTTTCTCTTTCGAGCAGGGCCTCTGCCAAGGCATGCAAGCTGTCCATGTGTTCCGTGAGAATATTCTTGGCCGTTTCATAGGCTTCAGTGACAAGGTTTCGGATTTCATGGTCGATAAGCACGGCTGTGTCTTCACTATAGTCCTTGTGTTGAGCGAATTCCCTTCCCAGGAAGATTTGTTCTTCTTTCTGGCCAAAGGCAAGGGGCCCCAGTTTGTCGCTCATACCCCACTGGCACACCATTTTGCGTGCAGTTTCTGTGGCCCGCTCAATGTCATTGGCGGCACCACTGGTCATTTCATCAAGGACGAGCTCTTCGGCCGCCCGACCGCCCATGAGGACAGCGAGGCCGTCCAGCAGATATCGTTTCGGATAGGTATGTTTTTCGTCAATAGGGAGTTGTTGGGTAAGTCCCAGTGCGCGTCCCCGGGGGATGATGGTCACTTTGTGAATCGGATCGGTGTTGGGCAGCCTTTTGGCTACCAACGTGTGACCTGCTTCGTGATAGGCGGTGTTCCTTTTCTCCCGGTCACTGATGATCATGCTTTTTCTAGCTGATCCCATTAGAACCTTGTCTTTGGCTTCCTCGAAGTCAACCATTTCCAGCCGCTCTTTGTCAAAGCGGGCGGCCAAGAGTGCAGCTTCGTTGACCATGTTTTCAAGGTCTGCTCCTGAAAATCCAGGTGTACCCCTTGCCAAGATGGGCAGATCTACATCGTCAGCCAGAGGTGTCTTGCGGGTGTGGACCTTGAGAATGCCTTCTCGACCCTTAATATCCGGCACAGGTACAACGACTTGGCGGTCAAAGCGCCCCGGACGCATAAGGGCTGGATCCAGAATGTCAGGTCGGTTTGTAGCCGATATCAGTATAACGCCCTCGTTCGATTCAAATCCGTCCATTTCCACCAGGAGCTGGTTCAGCGTCTGCTCTCTTTCGTCATGCCCACCTCCGAGGCCAGCGCCTCGATGTCGGCCGACAGCATCAATTTCATCAATGAAGATAATGCAGGGGGCGTTCTTTTTCCCCTGCACAAATAAGTCGCGAACCCGGGAGGCTCCAACACCGACGAACATCTCCACAAAATCGGATCCGCTAATGCTGAAAAAGGGAACAGCGGCCTCTCCCGCAATCGCACGTGCCAAAAGGGTTTTGCCGGTTCCCGGTGCGCCCATTAAGAGGACCCCTTTTGGGATTCTTCCACCCAGGCGGGTAAATTTTTTGGGGTCCTTCAGGAAGTCAATGACCTCACCCAGCTCTTCCTTGGCCTCATCAATGCCTGCAACATCTTCAAAAGTTACCTTTGCGGAATGTTCAGACAGGAGCCTGGCTCTGCTCTTGCCAAAAGAGAGTGCCTTGCCTCCGCCGGACTGCATCTGACGCATAAAGAAGATCCACACGCCAATCAGAAGAACCATAGGAAACCAAGACACCAGAATAGTCATATACCAAGGGGATTCAGTAGGCGGCTTGGCCTTGATTGTTACTCCACGACTTCTAAGAATATTGATCAGGTCTGCATCGTCAGGGGCAAAGGTCTTGAAACGGGCGCCGTCCACCTGGGTACCGGAGATCTCTTGGCCCTGAATCACGACCCCGGCGACATTGGCCTTTTCAACTCTAGCCATAAATTCCGTGTAGCTGATTTCACTGTCTTGAATTCTGGACTGGTTGAAGAGATTGAAGAGCAGAATCATCATCAAACTGATGACCAGCCACAAAGCTAGATTCTTGTAGAACGGATTCACGATAAAGATGACCTCCCTGCTTTTTCGATTGTTGCCCTGTTCTGTTTCCTATATTCTTACAAAAACTGGTTCTTCTCCAATTTAGTTGGAGAAGAGGGTCCAAGGGGTCGAGGGGTCAAGGATTCGAGGGTTTGTTTCCTAAAGATTTTATCAGCGCCCTCAACATTCTTTCAATTTCTGCGATATCTTTCTTAGTGTACCCAATTCACTTTTTTCAATGAAGCCCAAATCTGCTGCCAACAAAATCTGGGGTCCTTCTTTTGAATATTTTTTTGCTTTTCACTTGAATCCTTGACCCCTCGACCCCTTGAACCCTCTATGATCACACCTGCTTAATTGGAAATGACACACTCATCTTACCCTAATTAACTACAACTAATCGGGAGATGATCCCTAAAACATAATACAACACACGGACGATTTCAACTTTATTCGCTTTCGCCGGGATACCCTGTCCGTTGACCTGGCGTTCTGGGGCGGGACTGGGGGGCTTCATCCATCATACCGGCAACAGCTCGGCCTTCAGTATCTTTCTTGTCTTCTCAGTGATCTTAACTGAATCATCAATGCGGTAGCCTCCGACCCAAATGATGTGTCCCCCGCTGAGAAGAATAGGGCAGCGCAGCCTCTCCCGGCGTGCGACTTTCTGGTTGATGAAAAAAGTCTTTACTTTTTGTGAGCCGCTCATTCCCAGCGGGTTGAATCGATCTCCTTCCTTGAAGCTTCTTACCGTGAGCGGAAAGGTGATCGCTTCCATATCAAAAAGGGCGGTAGTCAAGGGATAGCTTTTGGGGTCGGAGACCTCATCACCATCGCAGACCAGGAGTTTTAGGGCGATGCCAATCTCTGGGATTGGTGTCGTCTGAATTCCGGGGATGTCATGTTCAAATCCGGCGATTACCTGAGGGGGCTCGGACAAGAAATTTACTGCTTCAAGATCACGAAGCACAGTAATGCTGTCCGGAAGGTCCAAGCGCCCGGAAGGTGAAGACCCGACGACGAGTTGGATGACAGCTTCAACGTGAACATGGCCTATGCGTTTCAGGTCTCCTTTTACTGACAGAACAGCGTGGCGTACCACACGACGCAACAATGCCGGGTGCAGACCTGAAAGTCTGCTGACCGAAAGTGA
>JAFDFO010000262.1 GCA_019309815.1 Deltaproteobacteria bacterium | reverse complement strand
TAAATGACTTGGTGTCTCCTGCCCGCCTCTCGAATCAACGCAATTTCGTAGTCGGATTTCACGGCCCGAATCATCGACAGGGTCAGACTGATATCTTCAAATGTGGTCTGGGGAAAAGCTGCTGACAGCTTTTTGTAAATCGAGACCGCGACCCCGGTTTCGTCTACCCCCACCCTTCTTACCGTGCAACCATAGTCCTGCAACGCGACAGGAAGCTCGGAAATGCTCCTGAACGGCACAAGGGCTTTGATCGGCGTTTCTTTCTTGGCCCGTTCAAGGCTTCGGCGAATGAGAAAGACGGCCTCTCCTTCGGCTGGAACGAATACGACGCCGTTTTGCATGGTGCCGGTGAAATAGAACATATTGATCCCGTCCGGGATGACGGCACCGTCCAAGCCTTTGTCCGCCAGTCCTTGCTGGAGTTTGGAGATGCGGGAGAAAATCTCCTCTGCAGGGACCAGATCATAGTTCAGGGGATCGGTAGTATGTGCGGGCATCGGTCGTCAGTCCAGGCGAAGAATGCAGAGAGTATGATGCTCACGTCGTCAACGATCGATGCGACGTGAAGTGCGCGACACTAACTATTGTTTGGGTTCTTTAGCGAGTTTTGGCCTGTCGTCTCCAGCACACTCGTCCACATATCTCCACAACGGTCTACCTGTCTTCGCTTTCCGACCGCTGCCTCCATGGGAACGTGAACAAAACGGTTGTGACAGAGACCAACAAACATCTTGGACTTGCCGGCCATACCGGCATGTGCGGCACTGCGGGCCAATAGAAGGCACAGGAGACCGTCATTGGTGTTTGCTGGAACACTCCGGATCATATAGCTCGGGTCAATGTATTTCAGCGTGATTCCTATCTTCTCTTTGGCGAAATAATCAGTGATCTCTTCCTTCAGAAAGAGACCTACATCGTGTAGGCGAACGTTTCCGGAGGCATCATGCTTCTTGGGCTTGTCTTCAAAGAACTTCTGCCCCGCCCCCTCGGCAACGACAATGACTGCGTGTTGTCTGCGCAGCAGCCGCTCCTTTAAATCGCCTAAGAACCCTGACGGCCCCTCAAGATCAAAGTCCGACTCCGGGATGAGGACAAAGTTTACAACAGGCATTGCGAGGACAGACGACGACGCAATGAACCCTGAATGACGGCCCATGACCTTTACCAGCCCAATCCCGTTCGGGGCACTAGTGGCTTCATTATGGGCAGAGCGGATGACATTTGCTGCAACGCCCACCGCAGTATCAAACCCGAATGATCGATCTATTAGGTAGATGTCATTGTCAATCGTCTTTGGGATGCCAATCACACCAACCTTCAGCCCTCTACTGTTAATGGCATCAGCAATCTTGGCCGATGCAACCATGGTACCGTCCCCCCCGATGGCAAAGAGGAGGCCAACGTTCATCCGCTCCAGAGCATCTACAATGCTGTCAATATCCTGGGGCCCTCTGGAAGTTCCCAGAACCGTGCCGCCATCCTCGTGCAGGGCATACACAGATTCCGGGTTGAGATCCATCAGCTCATGACCATATGAAGATATGAAGCCCTGGAGTCCGTAACGGATGCCGTAAATGTTGTGCACGCCGTAGTTGTACCAGAGCGCCAACACCAGTGAGCGGATAATGTCGTTTGTCCCCGGACAGAGCCCTCCACAAGTCACCACAGCACAGCGAAGTTTGCTCGAATCAAAGTAGATCTTACGTCGAGGTCCCGCCCTCTCAAACGACAAGGGTGTCCTTCCATCGTTGAAGGTTTTCGTCACATCCCTTTCATAGATGTTCACCAGGATGCGCTCTTCGACCGGAATAAAGCACATCTCCTCATCCCCCCTTCCCCGGGCCTCAATGGGAGAAGAAATCTTTGCAGGTCCGAGTGTCATGACAGAGGTGTTAATATCATGGTCATTATTCATCTCAACTTGCCTTTCGTTTCCATCTCAAATCAGCTCATACTTACTGCAGATGGCCTCGATCGCTCGATTCTCCGCACTGTCGGTGGGAGGCGTGCCTGAAGCCGTGTGGGCATTTGGAAGCACCCCTGCAACATGAAGCATGCGTTTCAGGACGGCAGCCGGTTTCTTTGCATAGAGTTTGTAGAATGCCTGGGCCATGACGCCGGTTTCCCATATTTGGCTGACGTGATCAGCGTATTGGCGTTGGACATCGTATCGGTTCAGGCAAGACCAGGTAATGTCATGCCAGGCCTGCGGAAGCAGATTAGCCCCTCCGGCTACCACACCATCAGAGCTTGGCCGTCTCATGAAAGTGGCCTCGTCTCCATCGTAGAACTTGAATCCAGGGCGATGCCGAAGTGCCTCATGGTAGTGTGTCGACCGTTTCAACGGGCCCGTATAGATGAGGCCCTGAATCTGCTCAATCCCCGAGAGTTTTTTCAGGACACTGGTTCGAACATTCTTGTGTTTGATTCTCTTGTCGGGCGCCTGGATGAGCCCGGGATTGTTCCCCAAGATAATGGGAGTCGCCGTGTCTCGAGCCACTTTCTCATAGAATTGGGGAAGCCCCCGGTTGCTGTGGTAGGCGATAGGGTAGTCCACCCAGAAGACGCTCCCCGAATAGCCCGACCTTTCCACAAAGGACTCAATCTTGGCCATCAGACCAATGGTCGCCGAGGGCGTCTCTGACGTGATTGTAATAAAGACTGGCCATCGCCCCTGAATGATCTCCAGGACCGCGCTGACCATCTCTATCTTTGTTTCACGGCTTAGCACCAAACCTTCACCCCAGAGGACATCACCAACGAGGAGGGCATCCGCGCCAATCCCTGCCTGGCTGATGAGACGATCAAGAGCAGGCACATCCAGCACATCGCCGGTTTTCAGCGGGGTAACCAGGGGACAAATCAATCCCCTGGGGAGTTTGTTCGTTTCAGACGTCATTGAACTTGAAAGCACCCTTCCCTAAAACGTCATTGAGGTGCAATATACCCCGGACTTTCTGCACCGGGTTTACGATGGGCAAGACCGTGATCTCATGCTTCTCCATTATACCAAGAGCCTGAGAGGCCAGGCTGCTCTTGGGTCATGAGGTGACGCCGAATGTCACCGTCCGTCACAATCCCAACAAGGATGTTGTCCTTTTCCACAACCAATGTGGCGCCGAGCTGCATGCGATTTATCTCTTGGATCGCACGGCGCATGGTCTCCCCTTTTGAAACGTTCGGTATTTTCTTGCCGGTAAACATGATCTCCTGAACCTTTACCGAAAGACACTGCCCCAGGCTGCCGCCGGGATGAAATCTCTTGAAGTCGCTCGATTTGAACTTCCGCTTATTGATAAGCGTAACCGCCAGCGCATCTCCCACTGCCAACAGGGCCGTTGTGCTGGCTGTTGGTGCCAGCCCAAGGGGGCACGCCTCTCGCTCAACACCCACGTCGATTGCAATATCGCTCTGTCGGCCCAGAGTAGAATCCATCTGGCCAGTGAAGGCAATCAAAGGACATCCGATTCTTTTGATACTAGGTATCAGCACGTTTAGTTCATCGGTCTCCCCGCTGCTGGACAGGGCAAGCACCACGTCACCGGGACTCACCATCCCCAGGTCACCATGCATGGCCTCCACAGGATGAAGAAAAAGCGATGGGGTTCCAGTGCTATTCAGGGTCGCGACGACTTTCCGAGCCACAATCCCGGATTTCCCGATGCCGGTCAGGATGACACGTCCCTTGATTTTGCAAATCAGATCCACCATCTTCACAAAACTGTTGTCGAGACGATCCACAACACCCAAAATCCCTTCGGCCTCGATCCGAAGAACCTCTTTGGCTTGCTTCAATATCATTGTCAGGCTGTTTCCTCTCTCTTGTTTTTTCGCATGGGTCGTGGGGTCACGATGGTCGTAATGGTTATCATTCCAGGTTCTTCTCCAATTTAGTTGGAGAAGAGGGTCCAAGGATTCAAGGGGTCAAGAATTCAAGGGTTTGTTTTCTAGAGATTTTATCAGCGCCGTTAACATCCTTTCGATTTCTGCGATGTCTTTTGTTAGTGTACCCAATTCACTTTTTTCAATGAAGCCCAAATCTCCTGCCAACAAAATCTGGGTTCCTTTCTTTGAATGTTTTTTTGCTTTTTACTTGAATCCTTGGACCCTTGACCCCTTGGACCCTTCAGTAGTTCTTAAAGCATTTGCACTCGAACCCTTGAATCCTTGAACCCTTGAACCCTTTGGGATCACACCTGCTCAATTGGAGATGACACACTTCCTTTACCCCAATTAACTACAACTAATCGACAGATGATTCTTATTCTATAGTCAGGAAACACTTAAGATCAATAGTTATTTGCCGGCTGCATCTAATGTCGCCACAGCCGGACCGTGGCAGCAGTTCTTATCCGGGGGACGAGACCGTCAAGCCTTTAGGCTTGCAATATCATGGAACCGAACCCAGTTCGCTTCGCTCACAATTGGAATAATGGATTTTTATTTTGCCTCGTTGAAAAATATCACGATCCATGAGATATTCACTCCTGTTATGTGAGCTTCAAACAAGCTGGTCAAATTTCAGATTATGAGTACGAGAAGTTATAGAAATTCCAAAACGTTAAACTTGTCAGGTTGCAGTCTGCAACCGCCACCTTCTTGATTCGTGGTAATTGCTATGAACATCCTATTAACCAATGACGATGGAATCCACGCTGACGGCCTCTGGGCATTGGAAAAGGCGTTGTCCGGTCGATACCGCACTACGGTCGTTGCCCCTGATACCGAACGAAGCGCGGTTGGGCATAGCATTACCCTAGCCCATCCACTGCGGATCAGTCGGATTCAGACAAACGGCGGCTGGGGGCACGCAGTGAGC
>JAFDFO010000261.1 GCA_019309815.1 Deltaproteobacteria bacterium | reverse complement strand
GGATATGAAAGAAATATTGTAGAGGAATTAAGAGACATACCTGAAATAGAGGACGTTAACGAGCTTTACGGTGAATGGGATATGATCGCAAAAGCCTCAGTAGTAAGACTTGAGGACCTTGATGCACTTCTGTCTGAGAAGATGAGAAAAATTGGGGGCGTTACACTAACATCAACAATGATTGTTGCTGACTACAAATACTAATATGACATCTCTTGCTTATCTCTAGTATCTATCCTGCCAAACGAAACCATTTCACCAGCGACATTTTCTAAACTCCTGCGCTAGTATTGAGTTTAGGAGCCCGATCAACTATTGGCCCGTGTGAGGGCTATGATTATGGGACAGGAATTGAATAACATAGAGAGGATGTACGATACGGTAGCACAAGAATATGCAGAAGCATTCTCTGGTGAACACGATAAGAAACCGAAAGACCAGGAAATACTCCACAGATTCTCGCAAGAGATCGTGGAGAGGAGGCCGGTCTGGGATTTTGGCTGTGGTCCCGGTCAAACCACAGAATACCTGAAAAACCTTGGTATTCAAATCTCAGGGCTGGATCTGTCAGAAAAAATGCTGGAACAGGCAAGAACAATTCACCCAGAGATACACTTCCGAAAGGGAAATATTCTTGAGCTCGAATTTGAAAACGACTCAATAGCTGGTGCTGTAGCTTTCTACGCTATAGTTCACTTTACAAAAGAACAAGTATTGAAAACATTCCGTGAAGCATTTCGTGTATTACAGCCGGGTGGAATATTCCTTTTCACGTATCACATTGGTGAGGAGACGATCCGCTTAGACGAGTTTCTCGGCAAGAAAATCGATATAGACTTCATGTTTTTCACTACGGATTTCATTTCTAGTTGTCTAAAGAAGAGTGGATTTGAAAAGACAGAGATTATCGAGAGAGAACCATATCCCGGGGTTGAGTACGAAAGCCGGAGGGCTTATGTGTTTGCGACAAAGCCAGTCGTGCGAAAGTCGCCGTAAGAAAGCGATATGCCTAACCGGCGCTGTCTATTGCTTGTTCCATTTGACATAGACAAATTCGAGATCCGACTCATGCTTGGACCCACCATGTCAGGATCATCGCAAATCACAAGATATGTTTACGATTACATCATTGACACAAAAAGGCGTTTTTACTATGCAAGGTCTACCAAGAAGCAATTTTCTATCACTCCAGTTTTCCAACCTGTGAGCAAGACTACTAAAGGAGGAATATCATGAAAGGCATCTCATTGGTTCTCGTTATTTTACTACTGTTTGGCGTGCCTCTTCTTTGCGAAGCCCAACCAGAGGAGGAAGAGGAGCCAATCCAAACCCGGGAGATAAACAAGGTTGCCACTCCGGGTGAGGCCTCGGCCGTGCACGGGACTGCCACTAAGGCTGGCAACGTCTCTGCCACCCCCATCCACCTCCCCAATCCACAGACGCAAGGAGTGCAAAGGCAGGTGGAAACCACATCAGGTGTGCAAGGGGGCGCCACGGCGGGCCAGGTTTCGAGCGCGCCCAAGCCAATGGCTCCTGCCCACCCAGCTAACGAGTTGAAAGGGGCGGGGGCTCCCCGGTAGGCACGACTGGCCGACTTACCGCGCCTCTATTGTTTTTCTATCTTGATGACCAATTGTTTGTCATGAAGCTCTGTGGGGAATGTTGCTATGTTCCCTGGTGCCGGGCCATAGATCCTGTTTCCTGAGTAATCATAGGTGGATTTGCCGACGCTGCAACATTGCACGGTGTCTGTGCCTGGTACAGGATCGAGTCTTCGGTGCCCGCCATGGGTACAGCGGTTTTCAAACGCGTGGACCTTTCCGTTGTCGTCTCGCATTACAAGGATTCGTATGGGGAGCTCCCCACCCTCCAAGCGGATCGCACCACCAGGTTTTCCTAGTTCCAGACTCTTGTCTAGGTTCAAGACTATCTTTGTTCCGTCATACTGCCAGCTGTCTGAATTCGTTGGCTTAGGGGTAGCAGGAATACCCAGGATGCGTTGAAAGAAATTCCTTTTCAAGAATTCTGGTTTCATTAACGCTTTACTCCTTTCTCAGTCACGATGAACGGTTACAACCATGTTCCTTTCCCTTGGATTCTTGGTTTCCGGATAGGCTGGAGTGCACTGCATGCCAAAGGAATCAGCTAAACAACCCGCTACCAACCAGTTAAAGCACAACAGATCTAATAGAATTAATCCTTCCCAACGTTGACCAAACCTTGAACTGGCATGGGAAAAACAACATCATAGACCCAGTTATAAATAAAAGCATAGATAAGAAAAAACAGGGCAAACCCAATGTCAGTGAGAAATGCAGTCCATAAGGTCATGTCAAGCCACCATGCCACTACCGGAACAGCAAGGACCAGAAGGCTTGCTTCAAACAACGTTGCATGAAGCACCCGCATCCATGCGGGACGCACATTAACGGGTCTGCCCAGCCGCACTAACGCTATATCAAAAATCAAATTGAAAACGTAATTCAGCAACATTGCGGTCAATGAAAGCACAAGGCTTAACGCCCCTACCTGCGCAAGCCCTTTATCCAAAATCCATGAGGCAAGAGGAGCGCAAATGGCTAGCCCGACTATTTCAAACAATAAGGTGTGTCTAATTCTATCAGCGGTTGTTCTCATTGGTGAAGCCAGCCCAAAAGAGTCCGGTTATCCTGCACAGCAGACTGTACTACGTCACATACAACGCTTTCCAAAGCCACCTTCATTTACTTCGTCTCATACTCGCAGTAACGGTCGGTCATGTCATCCCTTGAATCGCTATCCTTATTTTGTATCCACTACATGTAGAAAAGATAAAGGCAGGCCTTAATGACCTGCCTCTGCTTGTAGCTACAATGAGGAACAGCGGTGTAGCGAGGTCTTCAATCCCCTTTCTCTCCAGTTGGAAGCCATCCCAGGAACCCGTCCAAGGGCTAATCCTGCAGCTTTGGTCTGAAGGCTTGAGATGGTTTTCAGACCACCGGTTTGTTCAAGGATGCAATGCGGGTTGGAGAGCTTCTAGTATTCGATTCTTGCTGTTTGGTCAAGAGCCTTGCACACGCAGCTCCTATCGATTGACGAAACGATAAAGCAGGCTCTTGCGAAGAAAAACGGGATGGCGGTTTTTGACAAACTGACGAAGAAAAACGGGATGGCGGTTTTTGACAAACTGACACCAGGAAATGTTGGTTGAATTCTTTAGTCTGTAGTCGCTATGTATTAGCGATTGCAATCGTCTGGCCGAATTTGACCGCCATCCCTTCTGTTATCCTGAATTCCTTGATCACACCCGGCCTGAAAATCACGCAATGGGTCGATCCGCCGAACTGGAAATATCCCAATTCCTCACCTTTTTCGATTCGTTTACCAGGCTGAATCTTGTCTGCTATAATACAGGATGAAATCTCCACCATCCCTATTGGCATCACGCACACAAGACCGATTGCCGCATCGTCTGCCTCGATAAAGAAGATCGCCCGCGTTTGGACATGGGCGATGTAACCTTCCGAGTGGTCCTGGTCCGTTGGGTCCTGTCCCTCGCTTGTCGCCTGACTGAAATACAGGCCTTCCTTAACATAGGCTTTGCGG
>JAFDFO010000260.1 GCA_019309815.1 Deltaproteobacteria bacterium | reverse complement strand
CCTTCCTCCCAGCCTATTCTTCAGGTCAAGATTGGTCATTGTGCCTATTTGTGCCCATAAATAGGCTTCCTGTTCCTGTGCCGCCATTTTAAGATCAGCATTGTTTGCAATGTTGTAACGCTCAAACCACCTCCTTAGTGTTTGGTTGTGTTCCAGTCATACCCTTGACTTTCCACCTGTTATGTTTATGTTGACATAAGTTGAAGGACCAGTTGTGCGGATAGAACGGAAAGGAGCTGGAGATGGAAACACAGCAAGCACACGAAATAAAAGAACTCATGGGGGAGTGTGATCCCGGCTGTAAGTGCCATGGGCAAGAGTTTGAAAAACTCTGCAAGGCAAGAGATATTGGACTGGAAACGTTTGTAGAGTGCCTTGAAGAGAACCCGTTTGAGTGCAGCCACGCAATCTGTTATGGGACAATGTCTTATTGCTCTTGTCCCCCTCGTGTCGAGATCGCTAAGAGGTTTGAAAAAACGGCGTGATGCGTCCCCGGGGCACCACCCCCATCTTTTCCAAAGACCCTGGTTTCTCGGAACCGGGGTTTTTGTTTGTCTTCCTGTGGCACTACTGTTTTCTCCCAAGTCTTTTGCCGGTAACTAATTAGCGTTGACTGTTAGCCTCCGTTCTGCTTTTGGATTTACTTGTTGAAAAGTTTCTGGTAGAATGTGAAAAATTCCAAGTTCTGCTATCGATCGGATAGCTATTCACCTTGGACTAACTCAAGATATGTATTCATGGTACTGTCCTAACCAACTGTACTCTCAAGATTTGTTCTGGTACATCCAACAGAAATCAAGCAACCCTTGATCATGGCATGAAGATTGCTTAAGATTATGTTTGAAGAAGATCCGTCCAGCATAAAAAATTAGATTTTGACTATCGTCATTTTTCAACCCCAAAAATACTTGGCAAGGGGGGTACTACAAAATGCTGAAAAAACTGATGAAGAAAAGCGAATCGGGTTTCACGCTTATTGAGTTAATGATCGTTATTGCTATAATAGGGATCTTGGCGGCTATTGCTATCCCCAACTTCATTAGTTATCGCAGACGATCCTACAACTCAGGAGCAAATTCGGATCTTAAGAACGCCTACACTTCGGCACAGGCGTATTTCACCGACAATCCGACTGGCTCTGTCGGTTCTGTCGCGATTCTCACAGCCTACGGATTCAGGCAGACACAGGACGTAAATGTATCCCCCAGTGGAACCCAGAGTACGTTGACCATTGTCACGTTTCACGGTTCTGGAAACAGAACTTATACGGCTGACAGTGCCGGAAGTATTACGAACAATTAGGCGTCAGTTGAACTTTCAAAGAGCGAGGCAGGGTCAGAGATGGCTCTGCCTTTTTCTATTTTTTCAGTTTCTTGAGACCGTCCAGCAAGACCCCCTTCGGATCAAGCCTGTGCCCGCTATGAGGTTCCGACTTTCATATTAGCCTCCACCTTGCTTTTTCCCGTATTTGTGCTAACGTCCGTATCTATTAAGGGAGTTACGCGTGAAAGAAGACAACCAGAAAGAACTAGAGGAAATCATGGGCGGCTTATCATGCCCAAAAGATTTTAAATGCCACAAACAAGGATTCAAGCTGCTCTGCAAAGCAAAAGATGTTGGACTTGAATCACACTTAGAGTGCCTGGAAGAACGTCCCCAGGATTGCCCATTGTCGGTGGAGTTTGGTGGTTTGTACTACTGTCGTTGCCCCCTACGTATTTATATTGCCAAGGAATTGAAGAAATAGAACATAAGGTTTGGGTTCGCCCTTCGTTCTCATGGAAAAAGAAATAGAAGAAATCATCAGCCAGATTCAGTGCTCCAAGGATTTTGAATGCTACAAGTCCGGGTTTGAAAATCTCTGCAAAGCCGAAGATATTGGCCTGAACCAATATCTCTTGTGTCTAGAAGAACGTGCTCTCATCACGTGTGCGTTCTCAGTTTCTTTCGCTGGTAGAGCCTATTGTGAATGTCCCCTCCGTGTTTACATCTTCAAGAAGTTTAAGAAGTAATACGTCGATTTTGCCCCCTTATCTTTGGCTTACCATTTCGCCAGTAACAAACGATCTCAAAACCATGCCCGCGCGCTACCCTTAAAATCCCTTGGGCCTTGTGCCCGTGAGAGTTTGAGCCTCTCCATAGGCACCAATAATAACAAGGGATTAGGCGACTTTCGCCTAATCTCTTGTCCACTTCTGTACTAGTAAAATGTACCAAACTGGAACCAAATTGTTCACTCATTCTTGTCTGTCAGTTCGATGGCAGGGAGCTTCAATTTACAGTACAATAGTCTCTATTTGACCTACGTATTTGAAATGTTTGTCTCTTGTCAAAAGTGTTCCGCCCACTTCCATGCAACACGCTGCGATCCACACGTCGTTTATTGGTATCCTATTTCCCGTTTTCTTTAGCGACAGATAAATCATGGCATACTTTCTGGCAACATCGACCGTGACGTCGATGACCTCAATCTTTAGACGATTGACAATCTGCCGTAATTTTCGCTCATTGGATTGCTGCCGCTTTCCCTGAATGAAGCCATAAGTCAATTCACCAACAACAATGGACGGGATACAGATATGTTCCCCATGGGTGGCTATCATATCCACAGTCTCGGGCCGTCCCTCTGCATAATCACAATAAATGTTCGTATCTATTACTAGTTTCAATGCCAATCCTCCTCATCTACCTTCCCAAAGACTCCAACTGCCTTCCTCAGTTGCTCAGCTTCTTTACGAGGCAGCCAGCCGGACATTTCCCTGATCATTTCTTCCCGACTTTTGATCAAGCCCAGTTTTTCATATACAGCTTCCAGGATAAACGCCGTCTTTGTCTTTCCTGCTCTTGAAGCCGCCTTTTTGATCATGTTTTCTTTTTCTGAAGGTATTCTTAAGCTCAATGGCATGAGTAATCACCTCCTTGTATTGCGTATCTTAGTATTGTATCGCACCGGTATTGTTGTGTCAACCAATAAGGGGTGTCCCCGGGGCACCACCCCCATCTTTTCCAAAGACCCTGGTTTCTCGGAACCGGGGTTTTTGTTTGTCTTCCTGTGGCACCGCTGATCGTCTCCAAAACTGCCGATTTTTCCACCCCGGATTCTGTCTGAAAAAATTGTTGACTTTTGTGTCATCTCAGGGCAAATTCGCCCTTCGTGTCAAAAACTCCGGGCATTGCCCTGATAAGGAACAAACCGAGTGAAACAAGAGGACAT
>JAFDFO010000259.1 GCA_019309815.1 Deltaproteobacteria bacterium | reverse complement strand
ATGTCTTTGAGTGAAAGATTCGAACCCGCTTAAACAATTCAACATAGTCAACAACGTCCCCTATTTTCCTCCCCCCTTCTTACGTCTAAGAGAAGTAATCGTTAGTTTGAAACTGTTACAATTTATTGATCTGGAGTAACTTAAACTACACATATTTAAACTATAGCTTGACTTTGGTTTAAATATGGTCTATTTTATTGCCTATGAATCACAAAAACAAAACAAAAATAAACCAATTGATCACTCAGTGGCCCAGGGGTACGGTTGCTACCGCCTCGTATTTGAACAGCATGGGCTTCAGTGGCGATCTCCTAAACAGATACAAGACAAGCGCATGGATCCAGTCATTCGGGCGAGGTGCCTATAAGCTCTTTGGGGATAATGTTGAATGGCCCGGAGCCCTTTATGCACTTCAGGCCCAGCTTAACCTCAACATCCATGCTGGCGGCAAGAGTGCACTCGAAACAAAAGGCTACGCGCATTATCCGCCGCCTGAGTTACATAGACTATTCTTGTACGGTGTCCGTGGCCAGAAACTGCCGGCCTGGTTCAAGAAAGATGCACTGGGGATAGATATCGTCTACGTCAGGACCAATCTCTTCCCAAGTGATTTTGCACAAGGCTTCAGCGAACTAAAGGACAGGGAATTTTCAGTGAAGATCTCTTCTCCTGAAAGGGCTGCAATGGAAATGCTTCACCTTGTTCCGAAGAGGGTTGGGTTTGAGGAGGCTTTTTTGATAACGGAAAACCTCGTCAGCCTGCGTCCATCTTTGGTGGAACAGCTGCTGGAGCACTGCAATTCCATAAAAGTCAAAAGACTGTTTTTGTATATGGCAGATGCGCATGGCCACCCATGGCTGTCCCGGGTTGAGTTATCAAGAGTCGACCTTGGAAAAGGGAAAAGACATTTGGTGAAACACGGCAAGCTGGATAAGAAATACAATATTACTGTCCCCAAAGATCATGAAGAGGTGGCCCTGTGACTGAACCCGTTTATTTCAAGCAGGCAGAGTTGATGCTCAGGATATTGCCGCTTATTGATACTGAAAATGTGTTTGCCATAAAGGGCGGCACCGCGATCAATTTCTTTGTAAGAGATCTACCCAGGCTTTCAGTTGATATCGATCTTACCTATCTGCCAGTGAGTGACAGAAATGCCGCACTTGAAGATATCAGCAAATCGCTGATGAATATCTCTGCCAAGATAGAAAGAACGTTTCCGGGTGTTAAGATCGTTCACAAGAAACTGCGCGATTCCAGTTTTCTCAAAGGTATGGTTGTCAACAGGGATGGAATCACCGTCAAGATAGAACCTAATCTGGTGATTCGGGGGTCTATTTACGGACCAGAAATGAAGCCTTTATCTGAGAAAGCCCAGAAAGTCTTTGAACTTACAATGCAGATAGGCACACTGAATGTGGCAGAGCTATACGGAGGCAAAATCTGTGCGGCACTGGACAGGCAACATCCGCGGGACCTTTTCGATGTAAACATGATGTTCAAGCATGAAGGCCTTACTGATACAATACGCAAGGCATTTATTGTCTATCTGATCAGCCATCCGAGGCCCATGATTGAGCTGCTGAACCCGGGATTAAATGAGATGAGAGATGTATATGAAAATGAATTTAAAGGGATGAGCATAGAAGAAGTAGATTATGATGAGCTCGTAGCAACTAGAGATCGGTTGGTCGTGTTGCTATTGAAATCTCTGAAGCCCCAGGAAAAGGAATTTATTGTATCAGTCAAAAGCGGTAAGCCCGAGTGGGGTCTGCTCGAATTGGAGGGGATTGATAAACTCCCGGCTGTAAGATGGAAACTTCTAAACATTGAGAGGATGAACAGAACCAAACATGAAGAAGCTCTTAATAAGTTGAGAGATTATCTGGGTGCATGAATAACTCATCTGCCTTTCTTTATCTACATAACGTACATGGTATCTACCCGGTCCTGTTGTTTTAGAAATTCAATCTGTTCTTCTATTGTCGAAAACTCAGAAAGGTTCAATTCCTCAAATTCATCCGGACCAGTATTCGTTTTCTTCCTAACGTTCTCAACAATGTCATCTATTTGGTGTTTTGAAACTTCAGGGACTCTCATGACCGAGCTTTTCTCGGGCACACTGTTTACGACTTTGAAGTTATAGCTCACCATTTCCAACATTCCGTTTGTTTTTTCTTTTGTTAATATTCGGTATTCAAAATGGTGGCTACGCCCAGCCTGGGGACGAAAGTAGTAGAACTTATACAATCGTTCACCTTTTGCTATCTTCATTAGATATGGATCATGTTCCGTGTGTGGTTGTTCGGTGCTCACGGATATGTACCAACCCTTCTTTTCTGTGTCTCGATTATCAAGGGGTCAAGCCCGCACTGTCGACAGTTTTATCATATGTGTAGGTCTGATCGCCATTTTTTGCCTGGCCACAAACTGGTGAACTAAAAGACGTCCCCTATTTCATTATCTGCCCTATGCGCTCTGCGCCATGCCCTTTGCGCTTTGCTTCCTGCTCTTTAGCCTTTTCCATGCGCCATGCGCCATGCGCCCTATTTTTCATTTCTTCCCCTGTATTTTATTTGCCCGTTCCATCATTCGGTGTGCGTCTTCTTCTCTACCAATATTGTTATATAGCGATGCCATGTTTAAAAGTGTTGGCACCAGAAAGGGACTGTCTTGGCCAAACGCTTTTTCGAGGATTTCCAGCGACTGTTTGAAGAGTGGTTCTGCTTTAGCATATTCCTTCTGGGCCTCATAGAGTTCAGCCAGATTACCAAGGCTTAGGGCCACATTCGGATGGTCGGGGCCATCATTCTTTTCAGCCACTTGAAGTGCGTGCTTGGCAACTTCTACCCCTTTAGTATAATCTCCAGAGCCATAGAGCTTCATCACTTCACTGGTTAAGGCCTCCCACTCTGTAGCCGGACCTTCTCCAAATACCGTTGAAGCTGAGAATAAAAAGAGGGCCACGAAGCACGCTGCCATGATTTTCAGTTTCATTGAATTCTCCTCTTTCTGAGTTATTAAATTGTTTAAGGGCGACCCCCTTCATTGAACTGTGTCTTTTAGGAAAGCATCCGACGCCGCTTAAACAATTCAACATAGTCAACAACGTCCCCTAAGTTCCTATTCTGACGGGGCCCTTGAAGAATGTCCGCAGGGTGGACTGGTAGCAAACCCATACCAAGCATCAATACACTATCTACTTGCCCAAGAAATATCTATAAC
>JAFDFO010000258.1 GCA_019309815.1 Deltaproteobacteria bacterium | reverse complement strand
CCTGCAGTGCTCGGGCTGAATGGCCTCAAGAAGAGATGCGCCTTATGGTTCCCCGGGTTCATGTCACGTCGGATCACGTCACATCCCTGGTTGATCAAGAGATAGAGGGACGGTTTCAAGTAAGCGAGGCGACTTGGCAAAGCCCGCAGGGCAGTATCCACGGGATCGAAATAGCGTCAACGCTCATCTATGACCACACGCATGAGAAGCTGGCCTTTGATCCCGTGAATATCCGCATGGAGGGCATTACACTAAGGCAGGGGGCTGATGGACAATCTTTCGCCACACACCTTGCACTTGAGGCAAAAGGCTCTTTTGATTTGCAGCAAAGTGAAGTGAATGTCTCCCAGTTTCATCTCGCAGCAAAGGATCTTCTCGAGTTGAAAGGAGCATTGAATATGCGCTTTGGGGCGGAGTCCATCGTGAGGTTGACACGCCTTGATGGTCATCTTCTGCCCAAGCAATGTCTTTCCATTCTTCACGACACCATGGGAGTGCGCTTACCCCCTGTCACCCTGTCAGGACCCGTGAACCTGCGCGGCGACTTAAGGGGCATGAAAGAGAATCAAGCATGGCGTTGGCACGGGGATGTGGAAGCGCTTCTGTCCCAGAATCGATTCTCCTATGTGACGGAACAAATGCGGTCCACGGGCAGGATTAGCGGAAGCCTGCGGGCCAAAGGGTCATTTCCGGACATGGATCTTTCCGTTAATCTGAGGGGGGATGAAACCACCTTTTCAGGAATGGGCGTAACCGTGAAACCGTGCAAGGTAACAGTCGCCCTGACAGGCAAACATCCTCTCCATCGAGTGCAAGAGATTCATGTTGCAGTGCCCCAGGCGATCCTGGCGATGGGAAGCAGAGATATCCAGATCGATGATATTCAAGTGCATGCCCAAGAGGGAACCGTCAACGCAGAAAAGGGGGTCGTCTTTTTGCCTGAAGTTCGGCTGACCTCATCACTGTTAAAGAACCTGCGCCTCTCGCTGCGCGTTGACGAAAGAGAGATCATAACAGAGCTGAAGGGAGAAGACACCCATCTCGCGGAGGCAGCCCATGCCCTGGGTTTGGTCCCTTCCGGCTGGGAATTCAGCGGTGCTGATTCGGTAAAGGTCAGGGCCGTCCTCAAAGATGAAGATCGGCTGGCGTTGACCTCGACACTCGGTTTCAAGGACTTTGCTTTCATGGATAGCAGCGGGAACCGTATGGGCGAAGGAATTGCGATCGAGGGGCAGTCAAAGGCCGAGATCGACCTGAAACGTTCCAATGTGGCGGCAAACACGACACTTAAGATCGATGGGGGTGAAGTCTTGTGGAACAATTTCTACTTTGACTTGGCCAAAAACCCCTTCTCTGTCTCCTTGAAAGGTGCGTACGGCATAGAAAAGAAATCATTGCAGCTATCAAAAATGATAGTCGGTCTGAAAGACATCTTGGGTCTCCACATTCACGGATCGATTCTCCACCAAGCCCAGGACCCGAGTATGGATCTTCTTGTGAAGATCGAAGAAACGCCCTTAAAGCCTATCTACCACCATTTTGTTTCAGAACCGTTTGGGATGCAGAAACCGTTTCTGGCTTCCATGAAAACCAAGGGGTCGATCTCTGCTGACATGAGACTGATGGGTACGCCGAATGACTTGACGGCAAAGGGCAACTTCACGTGGCATGATGGGGAGTTCTTGTCCCACGACAATTCTTTTTCGCTTCACGGCATCGAACTCGAGCTGCCCCTCTGGTATCAGACCCGGGAGGGGGAAGTTGTTGAAGAGACCGTGAAAGGAAGGTTGTCTATCCGGTCCATGATACTACCCTTCCTGCCAGAACAGCCACTGAATCTTCCGTTGGATGTTGGGCCCAATCGTCTGTTTGTAAGTTCCCCAACCACCATTCGAATCCCGGGAGGAGATGTCATAGTCGGTCCTGTGACATGCAAAGACATCTTTGGTGCAAAGACATCGGTCAGGACCAGCCTCGAAGTCACTGATATTGAGATAAACGAGCTCTTGCCAGGGATCTGGTCGTCACCCATACAGGGAACGCTAGGCGGGAAGCTTGACCCCATATATTATGAAGGCGACACCTTGGCCAGTCAGGGAGAAATGAAGGCTGGGGCGTTTGGTGGAGGACTCATTCTCTCGGGAATTGGGGCATCACGTTTGTCCACCTCCGGTCCTGTTGTCAGTCTTGACGCCAAGTGGAGCGATCTGAGCCTGGCAGAGCTGACCACCGATACCTCCTTTGGGAGGATTGATGGGGTTTTGCATGGCTACGTCAAGGGCGTGGAAATCGCTTATGGCCAACCCCAGGCATTTGACCTGTTGCTGGAGACGGTCAAGACAAAGGGTGTGCCTCAGAAGATCAGCGTAAAAGCAGTAGACAATATTGCACAAATTGGTGGAGGCACAAGCCCTTTCATGGGCCTTGCCGGTCAGCTTGCTCGCTTCTTCAAGGAGTTTCCATATACGAAGATCGGTATACATGCATCCTTGCAGAATGACGTTTTTCGGGTCAACGGGACAGTCAAGGATGGGAACACGGAATACCTGGTGAAAAGGGGTAGATTTTCAGGGATAAATGTTGTAAACCAGAACCCTGATAATCGGGTTAGCTTCAAGGACATGGTAAAGCGGATTAAGCGGGTAACAGACTCAAAGAGTGGCCCCGTGACGAAATAGAAAGATTGTTAGGAGGTTGCCATGAAAAAGCACGAAAAGCCTTTGTTGACAGTCATTATTTCCATCATGCTGTGTGTTTTCGCCTGTGTGACCGTTAACATTTACTTTCCGGCAGAAAAGGTGGAATCGGTTGCCGAAGACATCGTTGGTGAAATCAGGGGCGAGGAGGCTGAGGAGTCCTCGAAGAACGATAAGACATCCCTCCTGCAAAGAACGGTTATGGCCCTGACATGCTCCGTTGCCTGGGCCGAAGATGCGGTCACGGTATCCAATGCGACTATTAGGGCCTTGAAGCAGCAGATGAAAAGCCGGTACGCCCAGATGAAGCCCTATTATCAACAGGGGAAGGTCATAGAGGGTGACGATGGATATGTGTCCCAGGGAAGCGCCGAAGGGTTGAGTCTCAAGGAGAAGAGGGACCTCAAGGGCCTTGTCAATGCGGAAAACAAAGACAGGGCAAGACTTTACAGTGAGGTGGCCAAGGCCATGGACATTGAACAGAGTCAGGTAAACAGGATCGCGGAAATTTTCGCCAAGGAGTGGAAATAGGAGTAGCA
>JAFDFO010000076.1 GCA_019309815.1 Deltaproteobacteria bacterium | reverse complement strand
AATATCTGACAAATTGTGAGAGGAAGATGTGGCTCCGGTCGTTGGATTGAAAGCATCATAAATTGTAGTGAACGTAGGCGTTCCACCACCAAAATTGGTGCTGTACGTATTGTTTGTGATTCCATCCACCTGCTCAGAACCAGAGCCCTTATGGCACTGAAAGCAGAAGTTGGCGGTTTGACTGTCAGGATCATCTACCTCGAACAGCATAAGCGGATTGACACCGCAGATAGAGTCGTCAAAGGTGTCATGGCAATTGGCACAGTCCCCTATATCATGCCCTGCCCCCGAGCGATTGACGCCATATCCAGGCTCAGGGTCGTTGTTACCGTGGGCCGAATCAGTATACGTGGCAGCGGCCCATGCAATGGCATAATGTGCCATCAATACCCACACCAACACCCCGACAAAGATCAAAATCGTGGTGAGCAAGTATCGGGGCCTGGAACCTGTAATTTGCATGGTTTACACTCCCTGATTGTTACGCCGGCTATCAGCTTAGGAACAATTACACTAAACTATGTAAATCATAAGCAAAAACCATGCCCCAAAAGAGGTTTGAGCGGTTTTGTATAGTTTTCATGCAGTTAACCCCTGATGCACAAGAAGCCGGACTTGGAATATTGGGCATTCAAGGTTGTAGTCTGTCAAGAAACTGGCACTGGTCAGCAATCAAAGCAAATGCACAGGTGGGGGCGGAATAAGCTGGTATGGGGGAGGAAAGCTGTTGAAGGCACTCGGTCTTATTGCCTCCACTGTTCAACGGCGAAAGCACAATATATTGTAGTTGGTTGCCACAGTCCAAGATTAAACATTTCTTCCCATTACCTCTATTTCAGGAAATGTCAAGATGTGAAAACCATGTCGAAACCGGATTGGGAACAAAAAACGGGCTTTTTCAGGTGTGTCCCGAGTTTCGATTCCTTTACAATACCTTACAAATTAGCCCATTGTAAGAGTGCTGCTATGTATCTCTAGTTTCGACCATCCCTGAAATTCTTCGATAAGCCATTCACATCTTTACCGCGAACCGCCTGTCAACGATCCCTGTTGTGAAGTCTTCTTTGGAGTAGATGTCAGATCAAACCTAACCGTCAGGACAAGAGAAGCTGAAAGCTGAAAGGATAGACATTTCATTGCAGGTTGCCCTTCGCCTTGCGCCTTTAGCCCTTTATTGTGTGCCTACGAAGAATGACCTGAACTTTGATTCATCCCGTTTGAGTGCATCGCTTATTTCTTTTAGCAGCCTCGGCTTGTCATCAGGCAGCGAGCCGCACAGATTTATGTAATTCGTGTAGTGATCACTCGCCAGCTTGGTGGTAACTGTGAGGTCTTCAAGGAGGGCTGCAGTTTCCCGCAATACACCGTGAGGGGTGAGCATGTTGAAGCGTTTTTCCATAACGTCTTGTAAGAGCACGGTGTCAATCTTGGGTACGAAAGTTCGCAACCGGACAAAGTCCGGAGAGATTTCATTGATGACACGGGCCGTTTCTTGAGCGTGCTCGCGGGTCCTTTCCTGACCTCCAATGCCCAGAATTACGTAAAGGCTCAGTTCGATGCCTGCAGCCATAGCCCACCTGCCCGCCTCTATCTGCTCCTGGGCGTGGGTCCCCTTCCGAACCTGTTTCAGTGTGACATCATCGCCTGATTCGAGCCCAACATGAATCCGCCCAAGTCCTGCCCGGGCCAATTGCTCAAGCCGTTCTGGCCCCTTCTTGTGGATGAACTGCGAGGAACCATAAACCGTGATCCTTTCGAGTTCTGGGAAGGTGTCTCCGGCAAAGCGGCAGATTTCAGCCAGGTCTTCGGTCTTCATAGCGATGGTGTTGCCGGCTGGAAGAAACAGCGTTCGCACGTGTGGACCGTAATTTTGATTTGCTTCAAGGATGTCTTCCTTTACATCATTTACCGGCCGGACACGGTACTTGGGCCCGTTCTTGTAGACCATACAAAAGGTGCATCGGTTGTGAGGACACCCTATGGTTGCCTGGATGAGTAAAGAATCAGCCTCGCTGGGGGGACGGTATATGGGACCTTCATAGCGCACAGTCACGCCCTTGTTTTTTCTTGAAGGAGAAGTAAAACTCTGCTAATATTATCAATTTACGGCACGATCTTGGTCGTGTCGGTTCCCGACACCGCCAAACCGTTCCATTCATCAAGGTATAATACCATGCCTGTCGTTGCAACACGCAAACAGACCAGACAGATATCCATAGGGGACGTCAAGATCGGCGGTGGTGCCCCGATTGCTGTCCAGTCGATGACCAACACCTTTACCCACGATGTGGACGCGACAGTGGCACAGATTCGGCGTTTGGAGGAAGTAGGCTGCGAGATCGTGCGGGTCGCGGTGCCGGATCAGCCTGCTGTAGAGGCAATATCATCGATCAAAGAACGGATTTCGATTCCCCTGATCGCCGATGTTCACTTTGATTATCGTTTAGCCGTGGCTGCGGTTGAGGCTGGTGCTGATGCCCTGCGGATCAACCCGGGAAACATTGGTTCTGCCAAGAAGGTGGAGGCTGTGGCCGAAGCGGCTAAGGCGCACGACGTTCCGATCCGCGTTGGAGTAAACGCGGGTTCCCTTGAAAAGAAGCTCCTCAAAAAACACAAAGGAGCCACCCCCCAGGCTATGGTGGAGAGTGCCCTGGCAAATGTCGAGTTGTTCAGATCGTTTGACTTTCATGAAATCAAAATATCCATCAAGGCCTCGGATGTGCTGAGAACTGTAGAGGCCTACCGTTTGTTCTCTTCTCAGAGTGACCTTCCTCTCCACGTGGGCGTCACGGAAGCGGGCAGCCTCTATTCCGGCACTGTCAAATCCGCCCTCGGCATCGGGATCCTTCTTGCGGAAGGGATTGGGGACACGATCCGGGTCTCGTTGACCCGAGACCCTGTGGATGAGGTGCGCATCGGCTATGAGATACTCAAGGCCTTGAAGATCCGGGAACACGGCCCGGACATCGTTTCATGTCCTACATGCGGCCGGTGTGACATTGACCTGGTGAAGCTCGTTGAGCATGTGGAGTCAACGCTGCTCACCATGACCACGCCTGTGCAGCTTGCTATCATGGGATGCGTAGTGAACGGACCAGGTGAGGCACGGGAGGCCGACATCGGGATTGCCTGCGGGAAAGGGCATGGGGTGCTTTTCAAAAAAGGCAAGGTCGTTCGCAAAGTGCCGGAACAGAAACTATTTGAGGTTCTGCTGAAAGAGGTTGAGAAATACGAAGGTAGAGTGTCTAGGAAGTGACTTCCAATTGATGATTGACTATTGAATGTCGAATGCGGAACGCGGAGTGCGGAATGAAGAAGCTCAAAGGTGAAAGCTCAAAGGAAAAGAGCCGAAGGTTCAAGATAGTCGCTTTTCGTGTTTTCTTAGGTTTGCGGCTTACGCCTTGAGAACATCACGTGCGTTGCGGCTGCGCCTTGAAAAGAGGCGTGATAATTTCTTAACAAGGCACTCCATCGAGAGAGGAGTAATATGGGGAAACTGGAAAAGACTGCCATAACGCCAACACGGGCCGAAGACTATCCAGAATGGTATCAGCAGGTGGTAAAGGCGTCAGAACTTGCTGAAAATTCGCCGGTCCGGGGGTGCATGGTTATCAAGCCGTGGGGGTATGCCCTGTGGGAAAACATCAGGAGCATCCTGGATGACATGTTCAAAGGCACGGGTGTGAGAAACGCCTACTTTCCCCTGTTCATACCCAAACGATTCCTGGAAAAAGAGGCCGAACACGTTGAGGGGTTTGCCAAAGAATGTGCGGTGGTCACCCATCACCGGCTGGAAGAATCTGCGGAAGGAGGGCTCGTTCCGGCAGGATTATTGGACGAACCCCTGGTGGTGAGGCCTACATCTGAAACCATCATAGGAGAGTCTTTTTCCAGATGGGTTAGCAGCTACCGGGACTTGCCTCTGCTCATCAATCAGTGGGCCAACGTCGTCCGGTGGGAAAGGAGACCCCGGATCTTTTTACGAACGAGCGAGTTCCTCTGGCAGGAAGGTCATACGGCCCACGCCACAGAGGCGGAGGCCATGGCGAGAACACTTGAGATGCTGGACATCTATGAGAAGCTGGCAGAGAACCACCTTGCCATACCCGTTATCAAGGGGGAAAAGACGGAATCTGAACGATTCCCCGGTGCAGTCAATACCTTTACCCTTGAAGCCATGATGCAGGATCGCAAAGCCCTTCAGGCTGGAACGTCCCACTTTCTGGGACAGAACTTCGCAAAAGCCTCTGACATAAAATACCAGTCTGCGAAGGAAGAAGAGGTCTATGCGTGGACCACGTCCTGGGGTGTTTCCACCCGTCTGATCGGCGCCATCCTCATGGCCCATGGAGATGACGACGGGTTGGTGCTGCCACCCATGATCGCGTCGTCTCACGTAGTCTTGATGCCTATCATGAAGAAAGCAGACGAACGAAACAAGGTCATGGATTTCACGCAGGCCCTGGCCGGAGAACTCAGAGAACAAGACTACGGTGGGCGCCGAATCGATGTGGAGATTGATGACAGGGAAACCGGCGGGAGCAGAGGATGGGACTGGATCAAGAAGGGAATACCCGTCCGTGTCGAGATAGGGCCGAGGGACATTGCCCAGGATTCGGTTTTTGTGGGTCGAAGAAATAGAGGCCCCAAAGAAAAGGAAGCTATTCCGCGGGCACAGTTTGTCCAAACCATTGTTCCGATATTAGATGAGATTCAGAAGAACCTGTTTGATCGCGCATTGGCGTTCATGGAAGAACA
This sequence comes from Deltaproteobacteria bacterium, assembly GCA_019309815.1. Lineage (GTDB taxonomy): Bacteria > Desulfobacterota > Desulfobacteria > Desulfobacterales. The sequence goes on along the minus strand of JAFDFO010000076.1, from coordinate 4,887 downwards.
CACGGCTCCCATCGACTCCAAAGACGATTTCTATGCCTTGTTCACGCCCGAGAACCCCGAAAAACCCGAGATCCATGGAGGCTTTGCCCTTGCCCACTGGTGTGGAGGGCAGACGTGTGAGGAGCAGATCAAGACAGACCTGAGCGTGACAATTCGCTGCATACCCCTCGATGCTGAAAAGGACGCGGGAAAATGTGTTGCCTGTGGGTCGAAGAGTGGGCAGCGGGTCGTGTTTGCCAAAGCGTATTGAGCAAGTTATTAGTGAAGTGGTTGAGTAAAAACACTATTTTTTCTTTCGTGTTTTCTTTTTATTTCGTGTTTTCGTGATTAGTTTTTTCCCGTCATGATTCGAATCACTGACATCTTAGACCGTCTAAACGGCTACCATCCAGAGGCAGACCTCGACCTGGTGGAAAAGGCTTATGTTTATTCAGCCCGTATCCACGAAGGTCAGGTCCGGCTATCCGGAGAGCCTTATCTCTCTCACCCCCTGGAGGTGGCTGGATTACTGACCGAACTGAAATTAGACCCGGTCAGTGTGACCGCAGGTCTTCTGCACGACGCACTGGAAGACACCAAAGCAACCATGGAAGACCTCACGGAGTTGTTTGGGCCCCAGGTGACCAGCATCGTGGAGGGGGTAACAAAACTGGGGGGCCTCCCTTTTCGAAGCTATGAGGACCGTCAGGCCGAAAGCGTTCGCAAGATGATTCTCGCCATGGCGGACGACATACGCGTCATCCTGATAAAGCTGTGTGATCGGTTACATAACATGCGCACCCTTCAGTTCCAGACCGAGAAGAAGCAGGCAACCATAGCCCAGGAGACCCTTGACATCTATTCTCCCCTGGCCAACCGTCTCGGTATTCATTGGATGAAGACGGAACTGGAAGACATTGCGTTCATGTACCTTTTCCCACGCCAGTACGCCGACATTGCGGACCATGTGGCGAAGAAGAGGGATGAACAGGAAGAGTATATCAACACTATCAAAGAACTCATCGAGGCCAAGATGTCAGAAGCGGATCTTGCCGGTGAGATCCAGGGCCGCCACAAACATTATTACGGGATCTATCACAAGATGATGAACCAGGGTGTGGATTTTGAAGAGGTATACGACATCCTCGCCTTCCGTATCGTCCTGAATACCATCCCCGAGTGTTACCAGGCTATTGGGGTCATCCATTCAATATGGAAGCCCATAGCCAAGCGTTTCAAGGACTTCATCAGTATGCCCAAGCCTAATATGTACCAGTCTCTCCACACGACGGTAATTGGGCCCTTTGGAGAGCGCGTGGAGATTCAGATCCGCACCAATGAGATGGATCGGGTAGCCGATGATGGCATAGCAGCCCACTGGCAGTACAAGGAAAAGGGCCACTTTGATGAAAAGACGGGGGCTGCCTTTACCTGGCTCAGGAAACTCGTTGAGGAGCAGAAAAACATCAAGGACCCTGATGAATTCATGGAAAGCGTGCATATCGAGCTATTCCCTGACGAGGTCTATGTGTTTACACCCCAGGGCGACGTGCTGGGCTTTCCTAAGGGGGCCACGCCGGTCGATTTTGCCTATGCGATCCACACCGAGGTGGGACATCAGTGTTCAGGATCCAAGGTGGATGGTCGAATGGTCTCATTGAAATATGAGCTCAAGACCGGCCAACGTGTTGAGATTATTACATCGCCAAATCACCAGCCCAGCAAAGACTGGTTAAACTTTGTCAAAACAGCCAAAGCCCGGTCCCGGGTCCGCCAGCACATCAAGGGCAGGGAGCGGAAACAGAGTATGATATTAGGACGGGAGATGTGCGACAAGATCCTGCGCAAGCATCATATGAGTCTGAATAAGTATTTGAAATCAGGAGAGATTAAAAAGGCGGTCAGTGAGCTTGGCTATAAAACCGCGGACGATCTGATTGCCAGTGTGGGATATGGAAAGGTAACCCCTCTGCAGCTGGTTCGACACCTACTCCCGAAGTCTGAAATAGAAGATGAAAAAGATACAATCGCAACGAAAATCACGGGGCCTATTCGCGGAAAGAAAGAGAAGTCGGGTATCCTGGTAAAAGGGGTAGATGATGTCCTGGTTCGTTTTGGCAAGTGCTGCAGTCCCCTTCCCGGCGATCCTGTGGTCGGCTACATCACCCGAGGCCAGGGGGTCACAGCTCACCGCACGAGTTGCCCCCATGCATTGAACATGGATCCGGAACGACGGATTGAGTTGGAATGGTCACCAGATATTGCAGAGCTCTATCCGGTAAGGATTCATGTGCTGTGTGACGACAAGATGGGGCTTCTGGCACACATTACAGCGGCTATCAGTAACACGGAAGCGAATATCCTGGACGCGACCGTCAAGACACGGATTGACAAGCGAGCAGACTGCTATTTTACGATCTCGGTGTTAGGCGCCGACCACCTGGATAAGGTAATAAAATCGGTAAAAGCGACCAAGCACGTTATGAAAGTAACTCGCCTTTCGGCGTGACAGGTTGTTTTCGCCCCGGTTTTTCTACCAATCCGGAACGCAGGCACCGTGTGCATACCCTGATTCGTTTTACCTGTCCGTTCCTGACCGCACGAACCTGCTGCAAATTGGGGTAAAAGCGTCGCTTCGTGACGTTGTGGGCGTGGCTCACATTATTGCCGGTCATAGGTTTCTTTCCGCATATTTCACACACTCTGGCCATGTTACAAAACTCCTTTATGTTTAACAAAATCTCTCTGAGGCTTCACCGACGGCAAACAGGCATGTGCAATTAACACATCCAGTGTCCAGATGCAAACCTTTAGTTACAATTGCGCAGTCAATATATACACTGGCTATGGAAAATGCAAATGAAGCTTCTCGCAGTCCCGCTGTAGGCGGGACAGGGCAAGGCAAAGGCGAGGTTATCCCGTCGAAGCTGTAACGAAGACGGGCGAGATCAGTCAGCCAGGTCCGAGGTGTCTTCCGCTGCGCCCACCGCGACTCCGAAATCATCGGGGCTCCTGTGCATTTCTACCTGAGGTGCATATCGGCGGGCCAACTCCATCGTATCTCCCACGTTCAGCTGGTCAAACAGAAAACCGAATTTCTCTTCCAGGCTCGTGCGAATGGCCGCCCGAATATCCTCTGACAAGCCCCAGAGTTCTGCCTTGAAAGGGCCCAAACCCTTTTTTCGCGTCTTGTATATGAACTGCTCTTCCGTCTGACCTTCTTTCTGCTCGTTAGCATGTGCGGTTTTTATGTGTTCGTACATGCGTTCGCGAAGCTCGGCGGGAAATGCCTCGTGGTCATACACAATATTCTGAAATCCGGTAGCCAAGTGCACTTCTGCCGCCTCATTTTGCACAAACTGGTTAAATGCCTCATCAGGCAATGTAGACGCCCCATGCTGGACCGCACCAGCCATACTGTAGACATCGCGCCCGATTTTGGACAGTTCCTTGATGACACTGAAATCAATCTTGACCTGGGCAAGGGTCCCATCCGGGAGAGGCACACCGCCATGGGAGGTGCCGGTCTGGATACTGATCTTGGAAAGCCCGGTCATCCCGCTGGGCAGGCTCCGGTAGTAACCGTCCATATAGGCACGAAGCTCCGTCTCGTCGCTGTTTTTCTCACCGATCTCACCGATCTCGCCCCCCACTGAGATAGTCATCCCCGCGGGTTCTCTCTCTCGAATGAACATTGTCAGGTTAGCGCATACCTCATAGTTGTTTCGCTGCTGCTCATCGACCGTGGAAGGACTGAGATCCACCAAAGTAGATGTATCTATGTCAATATTGTAGAAACCCGCCTTGATCGACTCCTCTGTCACTTCACACACGGCCTGGACCTCTGCCTCAGGATCCGCCTTGAACTTCTTGGCACTCACCTGAAAGTGGTCGCCCTGAACAAACAGGGGCCCTCGATACCCCTCCTTGATAGCAGCCGCCGTCACCACGCTGAAATACTCGGCAGGTCGCTGGTCTGTATAACCGATCTCAGATCGAGCAATCTCAAAAATCATGGTTCCCACGTTGCGGGTGGACGCGGCCCTGAAGACGGCCCTTGCACTGTCATAGGTCATCGCACGCAGATTGATCGCCGGTACCGTGAAATCGAGCGGGACTTCCTCCCGTCCGCGGGCGAGATAGAGTTCATGAATCGACGCCGGATAAATCCCGAGAACCTGGCCCAACTCCCACAATAGCCACCTCGCAACACCCTGCTGATCCGAGTCTCCGAACACGGCTTCCTTTGCCAGAGCATCCACGTCTGTTCCGCGCAGTTTTTCCTCATCGACAACCGACACTTTCCCGTCATCTACGGCTACCGATCCTTCCAGTTTGGCCAGTAAAGCATCCAATGCGTCCGCGCTCATATGATCCTCCTTACGTCTTCATCGTCCATCAAAAATTGGAGTACTGGAGTATTGGGAAAAAGTGGAATTTGCTTTTCTTTTTCCATCACTCCATCACTCCAACACTCCATGTATTGGGAAAAAGTGGAATTTGCTTTTCTTTTTCCATCACTCCATCACTCCAACACTCCATTACTCCAATTTAAGCCTTCCTTTTCCTATCAACTCCTATGCAAATAGGCAAGCCGAATGCGGAGCATCGAATTCGGGGATGTCTTCATTCCGCATTCCGCACTCCGCATTCGGCTTCATTCCGCACTCCCCATTCCGCACTCCGCATTCGGCTTCATTCCGCATTCCGAATTCCGCACTCCGCATTCGTTTTCTATTCTCTTATTTGCACCTTGAGGTAGAGATCTCCCCGCACTCCTTCTTTCGTCCGCCATCCCATCCCTTTTAACCGAAGCTTCTGTCCCTCGGATAGACCCACAGGTATGGTCAAGAAGAAGGTCCTCTTTTTGAAACCTTCAGCGATGTTGATCAGTTTACGGGCCCCAAA
>JAFDFO010000257.1 GCA_019309815.1 Deltaproteobacteria bacterium | reverse complement strand
CACCTTACGCCAATGTCACCTTAGATATTATTGATGAGGACTATACAGCCTATCTGGATACATCTGTTATTATTAGTGAATCCTTTGAGGGGGAAGGGTATGAAGAAGACTGGTCGCCGAGTGTGGGGGAGAATTGTGTCCTTGATGAGGACTACTCCCCTATTCCGGGTACGCCACCAGTGGATTTCGGCTCTGAGTGTTTGAAATCAGTCTCAGATGACACGGGATACAAAGCAAGGGCCGATATGGATTATGGTTATAGTTATGAGCAGCCCAGAACCTTTACTACGTTCTATTGTCTCGTGGAAGACGAGAGTCTTGCAGGTGATGAATTTAAGAATATCGGCTTATTCCAGGATAATAGCGGAAACACTGTGGCCATCTTGAGGCTCTTTCAGAGCACTGAAGGTGACCTTAAATTCAGAATCCGGCGTTACAACAATGGCGGTTACACAGATTTCGACTCAGGGGCCATCTCTTTGAATGAATGGTACAAGATCCAGTTCATGTATGATGATACTGAGAATACGTGGGAATGGCGACTCGATGGGGCACTTCAAGGCAGCGGTGACCTCACCGGGACACATCGAACCGGGATCAGGGAATGGCAACTCGGTTTCTGGCAGTCTGGTCAGGAGGTAACCGGAACCATTTATTTCGACAAGTTCAGTGTGGGTGTCGGAACCTATATTGCCGACTAATCGACCGCACGGACACACACGTTTCCCACCTCGCATGACAGAGAAATCTTGGACACCAGCTACGAGGAAGACACAAAATGATCCGTAGCTCGAAGATCTTCTGGGTTCTGATAGCCAGTTTGAGCCTGATAGCCTTTACGGGACATGCATCCCTCCTGATGGCAGCCTCCAGCCCAAGCCACGCCACGCACTTGGTTGCCAACAAAGGACCCCTCTTAACAGAGGATGAAGCCGGATGTTACGTCTGTCATGGAACCAACGCATGCCAAAAATTTAAGGATGACAAGCCTTTAGCAACCACCACGGTTTGCGAGCCCTGTCACAGCAACGGTGGTGCTTATAATGGTGTAGCCATGGCCAAGGCCAACTGGCAGACCGGCGTCTATACCAGTCAATACCAGGAGTTTCCCCTTTGGCAGCAGACTACCGACTACGAAACCGGTGACATTGTTATGCAAGGGGATCCTGTTGATATGTATGTCGCGAAAAACACTTTCACCTCTGGTAGTGCCTTTTCTCTCGATAACTGGAAGAAAATACGACCCATAAGTGATGTTTCTTGGTTGGGACATCAAATCGGTGACCTCTTCAAATACAATGGTAAAGTGTATAGAAGCGGTGTAGAGCATTTGCCGTATTGTGAAGACTTGGTTTCGGCTAACTGGGAGGAGGTTAAGAGAACAGGTGCGGGCAAGGAGTTTTTACAGGCAGGAAAAGAAAACTGGTGTGCGACCTGCCACGACGGCCAGCCGGCATACAGCAAGGCTGACCCTGATGACCCTACAGGTGTGCATGCCCCCAAAGTCCTCGGTGACGGCACTACCTACGGCTTTTACGTCAGCGGCCATGGAAGACCGGGCATAGACCAGCAATGTCTGGACTGCCACAATTCAACTTTTGCCCACATTGACCATAACCACAGAACTTACGAGATGAACGGTATGTCTTTTGTCAAATACGCCTACAAAGATAGTTATCGCCTCAAAGAAGGCATGCGCGTTCCGATGTATAAAGATACAGGTGAATCTGATGAAGATGCCATGGCAAATGGCTATGACCTGTGTATGAAGACCTGCCATGAACCACATGCCGGCGTGTTGAGTGACCTGGCATCTTGCCAAACCAATTTCAGGGAAGCGACGAGTTACTCTGAGCAGTTTCATTACTTCCATTTGAGTTTTGTCAGTACAACCGAATGGGATTCAGACTGGGATGGGACTGTGGATGCACCAATGAGTTGTCCTGCATGCCATAATGTTCATGGTTCACCAATGATGGTAAATGGAACACTGAAGTCAAATCCGGTCATGATTCGTCATGGTGAATTAATAAGCACTCCGGGCAGTGACCCTCTCGACAAGGTGCCTGCAATTGATTTCAGATGGTTTGTCGACTATCAGAAACCACGGATTTGTGGCACCGATGAGACGAATATCTTTGAACACAGTCGTGGGGGGGACATGTGCAACGGATCTGCCTTATTTAGTAAAAACCTTGTTTGTGAGACCTGCCACGGTGCTGACGGATATTATCGTATCCCGGACTGTGATGCGGTTATCATTGACGAATCCTTTGAGGAACGGGCGGGGTATGATGAAGAGAACTGGGAGGAAGACATTGGCGACGGCTGCAGTCTGGACACAGATTATACGCCGCTTCCAGGGACGAATCCTCCTGATACAGGTTCCGAGTGTCTACGCTTGGTTTCAGATTCTCTCGGCTACCAGGCGATGACCAGCCTTGAGTATGTCATCCCTCAACAGATAACATTTACAAGTTTCCAGTTCATGGTTGAAGCTGAAGATTTGGCTGATGGACAAACAAAGACCATTGGCTCCTTACGCGACAATGCTGGTAGTGCTGTATGGGGCTTTTTGTTATATAAGGATGTCGATCAATTGAAGTTCAAAACATTTCTGTATAATAATGGCTCCTGGGGACAAGGGTTTTATGATATTTCGCTCAACAGCTGGTATAACATCATGGTCAGCTACGACGATGGTTGGAATGCCTACCAATGGTGGGTCGATGACGTATCGCAGAACTATGGTTCTCTATCCGGTGACCACCGTACTAATATTCAAAACTGGACGTTTGGATTCGAGGACCCTGCTCAAGATAGGACAGCTACCATTTACTTTGACAAGATTACCGTACACACTGAGTATCCTGACTGATGACTTATGATTTTTTGTGGGCAGAATTGATTACTCGTGCCCATCCATTCTCTCTAACGATGCTGATTATGCGTTCTAAAACACAATATTTGCCCATGACAATTCTGATCGCAGCGGGGGTACTGCTGTGGGTGTTCAGCTTTTCAGGCATGGCCACTGCTGACATGTATACCGATTCAGCACACGGGAACAACGGCCCAGACCCTGCATACGGGGTCAATCGTGTAGACAAAGAAGATCCCATAGGAGACTGTGCCCATTGCCACGATGCAGCCAATTCTGCCAACTGTGGTGCGTATTCATTCATGTTGTTCTCTGATGATGCACTGGCGCCATGTGAGCTATTCTGTTTTGACTGTCACAGTGGATCTG
>JAFDFO010000415.1 GCA_019309815.1 Deltaproteobacteria bacterium | reverse complement strand
GAGCCAACGGTGTGATTCCCTCCGCCTACAACCACATTCTCCCTGGGGCATTGGTAGCAGAGGGCAAAATGGGAAGAATCGTAGTCTTCGGTGCGGGGTACCACGAGAGGGGGATCCCCGCCATTCATTAGTGCGAGTCGGTATCCATTCTGATAGCTTCTCATGGGGTCTGTATCACACTCTTCGGCATGGTAAGTCCTCGCATAACCGTCTATGTGGGTAAGCTGTGGGTCGTGGCAATCAGTGCAAGATACACCAAAATTGCCATGCCCACTTATGAAATATCCATATATGCTGTCGTCTCCAGACACATTTTTGGCTGTTCGCCCATTTATGGTGGGACCGTCGTCATCATGACAGGTGGCACACCAGCCCTCTTTACCCGATCCTAGTGTCGTCCCATCAACCGAATAGGCGCCATCGCTCCAGCTTGACTTGGCCATGTCCACGCCATCATAATGCCCACCCGAGCTGTGACACGCATCACAAGCGGTGGTGGTGGATAGAGGACCGTCGGGAAAATCTACGGTGTTGTTCGCATGACTCGAATCGTGACAGTCGTAGCACCCAAGATCCACGCCCTTGCCGCTGCTGTCGGCGTGGGTCGGGTGGCTGGCTTCTGTCTCATAAGCATGACAGTCACTGCAACTGAAAGTGCCTACTGCTCGATAGTATTCCATATACGTTCCCGAGCCGTCACCGTCAGGATCATAACTGCTGTCTGGTGGGGGGTTAAACGGATGACAATTGGCTGCGCACATGGCGCCTCCATTCCTAAAGACCGCGCCAACACTGTTTGGCAGAGAGGCAGATCACGTAGCTGAACCCGTATCCCGTCCTGCCGGCCAGGCTCCCGTCCCTGATCATGGGCTCGTTGGTGGAACCTTCTGTCCCGGCTGCGCCGTGGACATTGTGACAGGCGCTGCAAGTCATCAAAGTATCGTATCCAGGCCCGGGGCCAGGGCCTGTGGTGCCAGTATCCCAATCCGAATCCCAGGATTGCATGGTCTGCCCTATGGCATGCAGAATGTGTTGATTACTGTCTCCAAGGGAATAAGAGTAGTCTAGTGGAGGATCCGGCATGGCGGACTTGAAATTGGTATCCACGCCGTCGCCAGGTGTGTCGTCGAAAACCTCAGCACTATTGTGACAGCTGAAGCACAGCCTAAAAGCGTTATCCATTATGTCTTGGCCATTGTAGCTGAAGGTAGTGTTGAAGTTGGTGGGGATCATCAAGGGAACACTTTCATTATAGTCGGTTTCCGGGTCATCCGGGCCCATTGACTTCAGCCTGTAGCCTGCAGCATAGGCAACGCCAGATTGACCGGGAGCATAGTAAGCCATGTTATAGGCATACGTTCTGGCCTCACCATCAATATGGGTGACGGTCAAATCGTGACAATCAGAGCACAGTCTGCTCCTGTGACCATTCACATAGTAGCCGTAGGTCGTGTTGTCGCCGCCGATATCCGGAGCACTCACGCCGTCACAGACCGAGGTGCCAGAATCATGACAGCTGATACACCACATCTCCTTACCGGGTGTGAGAGTGTCGTCTTTGGCATGCGTTGGTTCCATGACAGACGTAACATCGGTCTTCATCCAGTGATATGCGGGGACCTTTATCGGCATCCCAGTGGGTGCTGTGGCTGGGGCCGGAGCTGGCCATGAGGACGGGGGGAAAGAGCACAAAAGATATGATGCTCAAGGTCACCAAGAGAACCCGAAAGCTCCTTGAACTACGTATGATTGTTTGTCCTCTTGTCATGACGGGCTCCAGTATGTCGAATTTGGGACGCTATATTTTCGTAGAGAAATGGGGGGCGGGTATAAATAACTAGCTGATTTGACACTAAAAAAGATGATAGCTCACAAACACAGGCAAGAGGCCCGGGGCGAGAGGCTATAGTTTTTCTCTCACAGAGCTCACAGAGACCACAGAGATTATTTCACCACCCGCTTCGCTCGAGACACAGAGCCCACAGAGTTTTTACTGAGTTCTTAACGAGCCTAGGTCCCGTCTTCCGCTAAACGCTTCGCGTTAAGCGAAAGCCGCATGCTTGCAGCAGGCTTCCTATCAGGCATTGTACTAACCTCAGGCT
>JAFDFO010000075.1 GCA_019309815.1 Deltaproteobacteria bacterium | reverse complement strand
TAGCGTCTCTTCTAAGGAACCGAGATCAACGTTATTCTTGAATGGCTCGCATTCGAGGCACATTTCTATCTTTTCCAGGAACTGGCCCTGGATCTCATCCCGGCAGTGTGTCCCGGAAACGAGCCAGCAACGCCACTCCTTTGATACTAAGACCGGGCATTCTTTCTCTTCACATTCAAAGAACTCCCAGCATTTCACCTTCTCGTTCATTCCCAAAACCCCTTACAGCAAAAGCGTTCCTTTTATGGCCGGCTCTGCACGCTTGACGCATGCGCTATCCTACAACCTGTGGACAGCCCCGCCACGTACATTCATTCCTTTACGGAAAGGAAGACTTTCCCCAGCCGCTCACACCAGGTGCGGACGTCTTTTTCAAAGGTTGGGCAGTCTCCCAACACCTCCAAGATGTCACCCGGCTGCATGTCCGGAGCCCGAACAGCTATCTTTAAAATCGGCTGAGGGCACTTGAGTCCAAGAGTATCCAAAACTTCTACTGCCATTGCCGTATCTCCTTATTTCAGAGTCTGTGGTTCAATGACCCTTATCAATTGCTTGTCTTTGTCATAGAGATACACCATCCCGGGCTTCCTGCCGGTGAGACAGTGCGTAGCACACGCAAGGCACGGATCATAGGCACGAAACGCCATCTCTATCATGTTGAGTATCGCATCAGAAACACGACCACCTTTTATGAAGGCCCGAGCAGCCTTTTCAATCGACATGCAGATAGCCGCAGCGCTGTTCTGCGTGGCAACCAGCAGGCTCAGTTTTTCTATCATGCCCTGCCCGTCGGTTGTGTAATGATGAAACAGCGTCCCCCGCGGGGCCTCACACACCCCGAAGCCTTCTTCCGGGATTTCTTTGGGAAGATTCCTGACGTTCGGGCTGGTGAGCTCCTCATCTCGGGCAAGCTCGCCCATTCTTTCTGCTGCATATAAGACCTCGATCAGCCTGGCCCAGTGGTAGGCCAATGTGTTGTGAACAGGCCTTCCTCCCAATACATCAAAAAACTTCTCTCGTTCTGCCTGAGCTAAAGGTGTGGCCATCCCTTCGGAGACATTAAGGCGGGCAAGGGGACCGACCCTGTAAACGCCGCTATCCTTGCCGGAAACAAATCCCTGCCAGCCTACATTTTTCAAGTAGAGTGTTTTGAGGTAGCTCCAGGGCTCAACGCGTTCCTCCAGATGTGTTAAGTAGTCCTTTGCATCAAATTTTACAAGTTCGTTCCCGTCAGGATCAACCACTCTGACTCTACCGTCATAGAAGTTGACCCTGTTACTCTCGTCCACCATACCCATATAGTAGGTGTCATGAAAGAAGATGTCACCGGTCATTAGATCAGCAAATGTATCATTGGCAAGAACCTTGTCATGAAATACCTTCAATGCAAACTCGGCAAATTCAATGGCATCTCCTGCAACAACCTGTATTTCTGCTCTTTCTTCTTCAGTCAGCGCTTTTGAAACGCCGCCGGGAAGTCCGCAAACGGGATAAAGAGAGCTCCCGCTGATTGCAGCATTCACGCCTCTCACCCTGTTCCGGATATCAATTACCTTTTTCCCGATCTCAACGCCCAGTTTACCTATGAGGCCAAAAACGTTTCTCTCGTCGACCGGTGCATCCGGACCAACAATCAGGTCAGGTCCTCCCAGAATAAAAAAATGCAGAAGATGGTCCTCAAAGATGAACGCATTATACATCAGCTCTCTGATTTTGCTTGCCGCCGGGGGGGGGTCCACCTTGAACAGATCATCCAGTGCTTTGCATGACGCGGTATGGTGGGCCGTAGGACATACGCCACAGATCTTTTGCGTGATCACGGGCATCTCTTCTGCGGGCCTACCTTCACAGAACTTCTCAAATCCCTTGAAGTCCGGCACCTGCAAATAGGCTCGTTCCACGTCTCCCTTGTCGTCAAGAAAGATTTCGATTTTCCCGTGCCCTTCAAGTCTCGTTATGGGGTCTATGGTAATGCGTTTGCTCATTGGCTCTATTTGGAAACCTTTCCCTTCAACATAGATGTAGGAAGGCTATACCGGTAGAATAGACCAGCAGGGTCAGGAATGGAATCCATGATTCTCTCCAATTCCTGCTCGTCCGTTGAATCGATCATGGATGCCAGAAAAGACAAGGATTTGGCCCCCTGGTCCGCTACATGATCCGTCGGGCCGAAGCAGCCTCGACAAGGCATGTTCGCCTGGATGCATCTTCCCCGGCAGCCCCCTCTCGTCGCAGGGCCAAGGCAGATGAGCCCCTGGTCCAGGAAACACCTTGCCGGGTCCCACACTGTTTGATGAAGTCTTTTGAAAGCTTTGATGCGCAATTTTTCAGGCCTGCTATCTCTGCGAGGGCACGTGTCACAAAGGGCTTTCGTATCCGCCAATACGCTTCCCTTTGGAGGAAGCCTTCCTTCCAGGGTCATGACGATTGCGTCTTTAATCAGTTCAGGGGTCGGAGGACATCCCGGGATGTAATAGTCGACATCGGCTACCTGGTTCAGGGCCCTGACACGATCCTGGAAACCCGCAAGCTTCAATTCCCTGCCGGATTCCATGGTTTGGGATTGCGGCAACGTCCCGTCAGGGTTGTTCATGGTAGGCACTTCCTTGTATGAACGATCCAATAAGTCTTGGCGTTCAAAGAAATTTCCCAGACCGTATAGGCCACCAAGGTGTGCACAACTTCCATGGGCCATGAGCACTTCTGATTTCTTTCTCAGGAGCCTGACCTTCTCCTCGTGTTCGTCCATCCTGATGCACCCGTTGATCAAGGTCACCGCAATCTCTCGATCATCGAGAGCTTCAACGTCCTTGTATTTAAAATCCAGGGCGATTGGCCAAAATACGATGTCGGCCTTCTCGGCGACCATCAGGATGTCTTCGGCCAAATCGAGGACCGATTCCTCACAGCCGCCACAACTGGAACACCAGTACAACGCTATCTTCTTTTTAGACGTCATGTGTTCAAAAGCCCTAAATGGTCCGATGTGGGATATGCGACATGGGATATGAGATGGAGCCCCACGGGTAAACCCGTGGTCCCACTAAAGTACCCGTCTTCGCCTTCGGCTACGACGCGGTTATCCGCCTCAGCTTCGGGGCGACATCGCGCCGTAGCATGTTGATTGTTTGCGCATTCATCCACCGGCAAGCCCGTGGTCTTTGGCGAAGGCGGATAAGAAATCCACGCCCCCACATCACGCATCTCACATCCCATATCACGCATCAGCCTTTCAATGGCCCAAGCTCTCGCACTTTCTCAACCATATTCGAAACAACCTCAACAAACTTGTCTCGCTCACTGGCTGAGATCCAGTCAAGCTGAAACCGTTCCCCCTCAATGCCAAACTGTGGAAGTATCCTCTTCAGCATTGTGTACCTTTTCAGGGTCTGAAGATTACCCTCCTTGTAATGGCAGTCACCCGGATGACATCCCAATATAAGGACTCCGTCAGCGCCTTCCTTGAAGGCCTCCATAACAAACTGGGGATCAGTCCTGCCGCTGCACAAAACCCTTATGATCCTCAGGTTTGCAGGATACGGCTTCCGCGCCCTGCCGGCAGCATCTGCGCCCTCGTAAGCACACCAGTTACACAGAAAACCTATAATCTTCGGTTCAAATCTATCCATCTTTGACTAATCTTATGTCCCAGAGAACACTTACATAGCCTCCCTAATCAATGTATGGCCTGGAAAACCACCCCCAAAATTCGAAATTCGAATATCGAAATCCGAAACAAGTTCGAAATTCTAATGACCGAATGTCCAAAACGGCGGCGGCCCGTCAGGCACTGATTTTCTGTGTTTCTGTCATTTGAATTTTGGTCATTTGGTCATTGTTTCGGATTTCGGATTTCGTGCTTCGGATTTATTCCTTAAACAATGCTTGGACGCTAACACAGTCTGAATTAAGACCATAACTGGCTTAGCGTACTATAGCGTCCCCACCAATCCTTTTATCTCCGCAGATATCTCCAAGTCAGTATAATGGTTCGCCTTAATCGCCCCACTCGGACAGGCAGCCGGACATATGCCGCACCCCCTGCATAGAATCCCATTGATTGTAGCGTGCTTTTCCATGTCATCGTAAGTAATTGCCTTGTAGGGACACAGGCTAATGCATATCTTGCACCCGGAGCACACATCGCTATCCGCCTCAGCCGTGATGGCTTCGAGCACCAACTTCTCACCGGGAACCAGACTGGACAGTATCTTGCCCGCCGCCGCCTGACCATCCGCCACCGAAGTGTGAATATCCTTTGGCCCCTGGGCGCAGCCGGCAAGAAATACTCCGGCCCGGACCGACGATACAGGTGCCAGGCTCGGATTTTCCTCAACAAAGAATCCGCTCTCATCCAGGGATATGCCGAAAATCTCCGCCAAGGCTGGAGCCTCCTTTGTACCCTCAACGGCTGGACCCAGGACGACCATGTCAGAAGTAACCGTTTTGGACTCTCCGTGGACATCCGTGTATTTTATGAGGATTCGGCCGTTCTCTTGTACGATTTCTGTGGAACTGGAGTCCTTCATGTGGAAGAATTCAGGTCCATTCTCTCCTGAAATATCTCCAAAGAAACGCTGTGCCTCTTTCCCCGGCAGGCAGAAATCAGAGTACAGCTCAGCAATTGAGACACCTGGGAGTTTCTTTTTTACTTGATGAGCAAACTTCAACAGGTATGTACAGCAGATGCCGGAGCAGTGTTCATTGAACTTGCTCGTTCTGGAGCCAACACAGTGCACAAGAGCAATGCTCTGCGGAGACCGGCCGTTCTTCAATACGATTTTTCCTTCAGTCGGCCCCGTTGAATTGAGCAACCTCTCAAATTCAAGGCTGGTATATACATCTTCGATCTTCCCATACCCGTATTGAGGTGCGCGTGTTGAATCAAAGATGTCAAATCCTGTCGCTACGACGATTGCACCCACCTTCAGCTCCATAACCCGGTTGGCCTCTTCGTATTTGATACAGCTAAACGGACAGGCCTCCTGACAGGCGTTGCAGTCTTCTCCCCGCCAACGCAAACAATGCTCTTTGTCTATGACCGCTACATTTGGAAGTGCCCCGGGGTAAGGAATGTAGATGGCTCGCCGTTCATCAAGTCCCTCGTTGTATTCATTGCTTACCTTAACAGGGCAAACCTCGAAACAGGCCTCACAGCCAATGCAAGTCGCAGTATCCACAAATCTTGCTTTCCTGTTTACCTTGACCACGAAATTTCCGTAGAAGCCGAGCACCTCCTCAACTGCACTATATGTAAGAATCTCTATTTGCTCATGATGCAAAACCTCGTCTGCCACCGGATCCAGTACGCAAGAAGCGCACTTGAGGGTTGGGAACACATGTTCGTACAGGGCAACCTTTCCGCCGATACTCGGCAGCTTCTCCACCAGGTAGACTTTTCTATTCCTTTGCGCCAGCGTCAGCGCGGCACTTATCCCGGCCATGCCCGCCCCCACCACGAGGACATCCGCCTGGCATTCTATCTCTTTAACTTCCAAGGGTTCATGGTGCATAACCCGCCCGACAGCCGCGTTAATCATTGCCCTTGCCTTATCCGTGGCAAGAGTCTTGTCCTTGATGACCCAGGCGCATTGCTCTCTGATATTGGCAATCTGCATGAGAAATGGATTCAGACCTGCGCCTGTCAGGATCTCCTTGAAAGTAATTTCATGTTCCTTGGGCGAACAAGCCGCGAACACGACCCTCGTCAACTTTTGCTTCTTGATTTCCTCGCTGATCAGCGCTTTGCCATCAACTGAGCATAAAAGCCCGACAGGTTTTGCCAGAACAACGTTTTCCAAGCCCTGAGCAAACGTTACCAACTCGTTTATGTCCACGGCCTCACTGATATTCGGACCGCACTCACATATGTAGACGCCTACTCTTTCAACCACTTTCACAACTCCAATGCTTTAGGAGCAAAAAACAATTATGTCATGAGGTAGTGTCGTGTAAATCCCAAGCACCAAATTACTACTGTTCTCAAGGCGTAAGCCGCTATATTCAATGACCCAAACGAAGTTAAGGGCCGTGGTGCCCGAGGAAACAAGTTTGAGAAAGTCGTAAAAAGTCGTCACCCCGGCGAAAGCCGGGGTCCAGGTCAGTCATAAGTTTCTGAAAACACTGGGTTCCGGCTTTCGCCGGAATGACAGAAAGAGGTGTTTTTCGACTTTACGAAACCATCAAGTTTGGAATTTGGAATTTTGGTCATTGTTATTTGTTTGGAATTTGGGATTTGGTGCTTTCAGCTATTGGGTCCTCTGCGATCATGGGACTTATGGAAGTTATTCATGGGACGCAACGCTAATGTACTCTCCTCCTCAAACGCGCAAGATCAAGTAATTGAATGTAGCCCCCTTCAGTAACAACCAGGCCTTTATCTCGCAGGACCTTCAGTTCCTTGTTGATGCTCTCGCGGGTTGTCCCCACGAGATCAGCCAGGTCCTGCTGGGTGAGCCTGAGTCCGATCCTCGTGATGTCTTCTTCTGTTGTGCCGAATTCCCTGCCCAGTTCAAGGAGCTTCTTGGCAAGTCTGGCAGAAACGCTCAGAAAAGAGGTGTCTTCCAGCAGATCATCCGTTTTCCTCAATCTCTCCGAAAGCGAGGAGAGTATACATTTGATGGCGTCCTCGTTCTTTTGCAAGAACAAGAGGAAATCTGACCGGTTGAGCACGTAGACCTCGGATTCCTCCATGGCAATACCATCGGCGGATCGTGGCTTTTGGTCCAGAAGCGACATCTCTCCCAGAAAGTCACCTTCTGAAAAGATGGTCAAAATAACTTCCTCTCCAACCTTTGAGGGCAGTACGATCTTTATCTTCCCTCGCTTTATGATATACAGCGCGGTGCCTTCATCCCCCTTGCGAAAGAGTGCCTGTTTTTCCTGCAATCTCTGAATCCTGAGTGACGACCAGAGTTCCGTCAGGTCGGGATCACTGAAAGACTTAAAGAGCGGGACCTTTTTGAGCATCACATGGGACTGCACGGCGACAATTCCTTGTCAGAGCAAAGCAAACTCTGACGGTTGTCAATAGGCACGCGGTTTCTTCTCAAACAGGACGTGAATGTTTGGAAATAATTGCATGAGTTTATCGCTTCGCCATACTATTGTCAAGAAACGCGCGGGCCCAAGGACACGTGTGTGGGATGCCGAGGGTTGCATCCGCGGGCTGTTTTGGCTATTATGAATGCGTAATGGCCGTTCACCGTATGGAATATGACTGAAAAGGTAACGATAGTGGACCTCATAGAAAATGTCTGTGGAAAGGGGATGTTCTATGGCACGGGATGAACTACCGATCCCTGCTCATTTTGATGCCGACAAGGTGGGACAAGTGTGGAGGGTTCCCTATCAGGAACGTGCGGAAGACGGCAGGAAGTGGGCAAAGCAATACAAAATACATGCGGCCTCACGAGACAAGTTCAGAATCTGTCTTTTGCTGGTTGATGTACAGAACACATTTTGCATTCCGGAATTTGAGCTTTATGTAGGCGGACGTTCAGGAACCGGGGCCATCGATGACAATCGAAGGTTGTGCGAATTCATGTACCATAACCTGGACGTCATCACCCAGATCTGCCCAACGATGGATTCGCATCAGTCCGTTCAGATCTTCCACAGTATCTTCCTGGTCAATGATAAGGGCGAACACCCGGCCCCTTTCACACTTATTCCCGCAGAGGATGTTCAGAAGGGTGTCTGGAGATTTAACCCTGAAGTTGCTGAATGTCTGAACATCGATGAAGACTACGGGCGTAAATTCTTGGACTATTACACTCGGAAATTGAAAGAGGGAGGCAAATACGACCTCACTATCTGGCCATATCATGCAATGTTGGGAGGAATCGGGCATGCTCTGGTTTCGGCAGTAGAGGAAGCCGTTTTCTTCCACAGCATAGCCCGCTACAGTATGCCTGGTTTTCAAGTCAAGGGAAGCAACCCGTTTACTGAGAATTACTCGGTTTTGAGTCCGGAAGTGCTGGAAGATGTTGAAGGCAATCAAATTGCAGAAAAAAACACCAGCTTTATCCAAGCACTTTTGGAGTTCGACGCGGTTATTATTGCAGGACAAGCAAAGAGTCATTGCGTGGCTTGGACGATACAGGACCTTTTGAGTGAAATAGGAACCGCAGATGACAAGCTGGCTGAAAAGGTATATCTCTTGGAGGACTGCACATCCCCAGTTGTCATTCCCGGGGTAGTCGATTACACAGATGAAGCTAACGCAGCTTTTCAGCGGTTTGCAGATGCGGGAATGCATGTTTATCGTTCAACAGATCCACTGGAGAGTTGGAGCGGTATGGTCTTTGACCCCCAATAGAACGTTGTGCAGTCACAAATAACGAAGAAGACATACGGAGCCAGGATCACATGATGAGCACTGGCGAGAGATTAGAGCTCCTGACCGATCTCTACGAACTCACCATGGCAGCAAGCTACTTCGAAAATGCCATGGATGACTCGGCCACGTTTTCGCTCTTCATCAGGAAATTCCCTCCCGACCGAGCCTACTTCGTGGCAGCAGGCCTTCAGGACTTCCTCGACTTTGCTGCCAACTTCCATTTCTCGGACAGTGATCTTGCTTATCTTAAGGGCACCGGCACGTTTTCAGACGATTTTCTGGATTACCTCAAGGATATGCGTTTCACCGGGACCATTCGGGCCCTTGCCGAAGGCGAGATCTTTTTTGAAAACGAACCGATCTTGGAGGTTACGGCCCCGATTGTAGAGGCCCAGATCCTGGAAACTTTTGCAATCAATACAATCAATCTGCAGTCCATGATTGCCACCAAAGCGTCACGATGTATTCACGCGGCCTCAGGCCGCCAGCTTGTCGATTTCTCCCTTCGAAGAACCCACGGGATTGACGCCGGACTGAAAGCGGCCCGCAGCAGCTATATTGCCGGCTTTGTCGCCACGAGCAATGTGCTTGCCGGAAAGCTATACGGGATCCCAATTACAGGGACTATGGCCCACTCATACATCAGCTCATTTGGGGACGAGCTTGAGGCATACAGGGCCTATGCCCGCTCTTTTCCCGACAAGACCATTCTGTTGATCGACACGTACGACACTGTGGCTGGCGCTCAAAAAGCTACCGTTGTGGGACAGGAGATGGCTAACGAAGGGCACAAGCTCCTAGGCGTTCGCCTGGACAGCGGTGATATGGTGCAGTTGAGCCGGCAGGTCCGCAAGATCCTGGACGACGCAGGGCTCGATGACACGGAGGTATTTGCCAGCAGCAGTTTTGATGAGTACAAGATTGCTAAGACCATCACAGGGGGTGCGATGATTGACGCCTTTGGTGTTGGAACGAAGATGGGGGTTTCATCGGATGCGCCCTATTTCGACATGGTCTACAAACTGGTTCAATACGGTGAGCGCCCTATCATGAAGTTGAGCACGGGCAAGGTAAACCTGCCGGGAGAAAAGCAGATCTTCAGAAAGACGGATCCCCAAGGGCGTTTCTCAGAAGATGTGATCGGCACCCGGGATGAAACTATTGAGGATACCTCCTGAAGAGTCACCCCTCACTGGAGGAGATTCGGGAGAGATTCAGGAAGAATTTTGAATCGCTCGATGACTCATACAAGGCTCTGGAAGGGGCACCGTCCTATCCGGTAGGAATAAGTCCTCGCCTCAAAGAATTGCAGGACAGCCTCGCAAACTAAGGGTTGAGCCCGTTGCGCCAGTTAAGCCCGTTGGCCAGTTTCCTTTTGTGTAGGGGCGGGGTTTACCCCCGCCCGGGCGGGCGTAAAGCCCGCCCCTACATTTTCTTGTCATTTCGACCACAGGGAGAAATCTTATCCTTGTGGCCGATGGGTACAGCGAAGATTTCTCGCTTCCACCTTCGCCCTAGCAGGCTTATGCGGACAAGTTGCTCGAAATGACAGTCCATTCAATCCTCAGTCGCAAATCATCAATAGTCGGGCCGGAACCCCCACCCGCCCCGTGCCTTGCTTTGAGCTTTCAGCTTTGAGCTAAGTCTCGGCAGAGACGGCCATGGTGAACGGACAACTGCTTTATTCTCCAAGATACGCCTTCCTCACCTCAGGATCATCCAGCAAAGCAGCCCCGTCTCCCTCCAGAACGATTTTCCCTGTTTCCAGCACATAGCCATAGTTTGCAGTGGAAAGGA
>JAFDFO010000074.1 GCA_019309815.1 Deltaproteobacteria bacterium | reverse complement strand
GTTTCATGAAAACAAAAGGTCAGGTCTCCACCTTCAACAAATCGCGCCACAATAAAGCATCACTGGAACTTTCTCTTTATTCTGAACGCAACGATTAAGGTGATCACGAAGTAGGCCAGGCTCAAGAAGAAAACAACGTTATTCTCATTGAAGTAGGCGACGGCACTGTTCATGGAAAACCCCTTCATGCCGGCCAGGACGAATTGCACCCAGAATATCCTCGGCAAGGATGCCAGGATCACGATCAGAATGTACTTCTTAAGGGGAAGCTTGCTCAGACCAAAACTGATATCCAGAATGCGATAAGGAATTAGCGGAACTGCTCGCAGCAAGAAAATCCAACCCAAATTTATCTCGTCAATTCTTTCGTAAAACCTCTTGAATTTTCCTCGCAGAGTCTTTTCTACATAATCCTTCCCAAGACTGTTCGTTATCTGAAAAAAGATGCACGCGTTGATTATCTCCGCTATGTAGATAAGCAGCGTGCTCAGATAGGCACCGAAAATAATAGCACCGACTACCTTCAAGGGGTCTTTCAGGTACCAGACAACAAAGGTTCCAACAACATACAGAAAAGCAAATGCTACAGATGAATAGGCAAGGGGAATACCTTTTAGGAAGTCGTCAATCGCTTCTTTGTCAACCGGCACAAGTGTTCCAAGCAGCAAAAGGGCAATCACAAGAAGCAGCAAAAGGAGAAAGCGGATGTGGGGTTTTGCGAATAGTAATTTCATCTTCGAGCACTTATCTTTGTATCAGGTAGCTGAAAGGTAGGCGCAAAGAACGCATCAAACGACTTCTGAAGAGCCCCTGCCTGAAAACAGACGCGGTCCTCGTTGCATGGCTAACATAGCCAAAAGATACACAACTGCAGCACATCTCAACACCACGGAAAACCCAAAGCTCAGGGCTATGATGACGCTTAGCACTGAGCTTACAACAGACAGACAGCCGTTAACAGCCCAGGACCAGGGAACCAGCTTCGTATCAGTACTATCTGCCAAGCGTATGCCGATGGGGAAGGGCATTCCCATAAGAAATCCTAAAGGGGCAAGCAGCAGTGCAGAGACTGCAAAGCGAGCAGTCAAATCCCAACCCAGAAAGAAGTATGACAGTTTCGTTAAGACAAATGAGTAGATTAGCACCAACGCCACCAAACTCCCAATGATTATCGACAGCTTACTTGTAACAGCACCCTGACAAAATCTGGTAGTATATAGACTTCCCAGGCCGGCGAATACTAACAAGGAAGATAGAACGACGGAAAAAGAATAGACAGGGTGCCCTAGGAACAGGATGAACTTTTGAATCAACGTCACTTCGATGAACATAAAACCCATGCCCAAACAAGCAAAATACAGCATGAATCGATAGCGCAAAGGGCACTTTGATATTCCCGCCTTCTTCGCCATACCTAACGGACCCAGAATGAAAACAGCACTCATAAGCAGTGCCTGCACTAAGACGACAATCAGGATCATGTAACTAATGTCGTGTCTGTAGATAGACAAAAGGTCCCGGGACTCAGAGAGATGAATCTTGTCCCAAGTGTAATAGTGGAAGTAGAAAGGCTTATCATCAGTAGGAGGTTCAATATTGAGAGGGTATAATGCATAAAACACATCTTTGTGTTTTGAATGAATTAACTTGTAGAAGATATTATCACCGGAAATCCGTGGAGCATAAAGCAGGCCAAAGCCATATTGTTGACATATTTTTTGTATCTCTTTGACTTCTGCCTGGGTGAATTCACTCCTTTTCAGCAGCAATACGGCCACCCTTCCACTTGCCACAAACACCATATTGTTTTGTGGATTAGGAGCGCCAATGCTCTCCAGTGTAGCCAAGGCTAGGGAAGCCAAGCGCAAGCATTCTTTCGGAGGGGTCAGTAACCAACGTGTCACCGTGAAAATCCCGTCGGGCGCCAAGTGGTTCATGTAGTCCATGAAGGCTTCTGTGGTGTACAAGTAATTCTCTGCCAGGCTATAGGCCCCCGTTGAGGCCGCAGCACACGTATCTACCAAAGAAATCTGAATAACATCAAATGTCTCGGTTGAATTCCGGATGAAGCTCCTTCCTTCCTCGATCTGAAGGTTCACGCCTTCCAGGCTGAATATGTCTCCGGAAAACTCCTTGAACTCATCTTCTATAATCGAGCCTATGTCCGCATTGATCTCAACAGCAGTAACAAGTTCCGGATCACTGGCCGATAGCGCTGTTAACACATCAAATCCCCCCCCTGCGCCTATGATGCACACCCTTGAACGCGGCCTGAGTTTATAGGCCACAGACGATGGAAGGTAGTTGACGAAGTCCAGACTGCTTGCATCCTTCTTAATCTCTGTAATCGGAGTAATGGCATCCGCATCAATGAACATCATCATCTGTGGCGGAATGGAATTGAGGGGATACTTTGATGACAGGCCCGGGGCATAAATCGCGTTTGTAGGCTTGAAAACATCTATTCTGGAAAAGGCATTCCACCTGGTAAGCGCAGGCTTCAGTCCTGCACTCTGAAAATCCGATAGTGCCTTGCTGTCAGGAACCTTGAATTCGAAAAGAGATCGCGCATTGATCAGGACAAAGAACAACATTGCTATTACAGGTAGCAGTGCAACGCTGATCTTCCTGGACCTGTTTGAATTAAAGAAAAGCGCTGCCACCAATAAAACTAATGCTGCAAATATGATCGCACCCGCATTCGAGAACAACGGAATGACAAAAATCGCTGAGAAACATCCCATACCCGAACCGAGCAGACTGAAGAAGTAGAATATCCCAACTCTGTGGGGCATCTTACTCAACAGGAAGGATATACATAAACCTGACATGAAAAATGGTACGATGAGTATGAGGTAATATATGAACAGTTTTGCTATATGCACCGGGTGCTCGGCCATCTGGAAAGGATCCAGAGTTATCTGATTAATGATGATCAAACTGATTATGATAGTCATTGCAAACAAAAAGGCGAGAAGGGCAGTTACTTTGTTGGTATCTTTATTGACTATCTGTCTGAAGACCGTCAAGAAGGAGCCACTTGCACCAAAGCCCAGCAGAGCAATACTGATGACCATGAACGCAAAGTGGTACCATATGGTCACCGAAAATATCCGTGTTAGCGATATTTCAATGAGTAACGTGGATAGAGAGACCAGTAAAACACCGATATACAGAGGAAACATCTTTGTGTTCTTCCCCCCCAATTTCTTTTATCATGTACCACTCTTGGTCCAAAGGGCGCTGTGAAAATACACGATAAATCATGTCAGTTTTTCGGTTTTGCCAAGAAAAGTCAACCTCAAAGGTGGGGCGGAGATTTGAAAGCACGTGCAGGCTCAATACCGCATATGGCCGTATGGAACGGGAACAAACCCGGATGAAATACGCCTAAACAGTCTGTCCCTGGTATGATACCTGGCCGGCCGGTGGTGGAAGGGAAAACAACTATCGGGGAGGGTAGAGCGCCTATGGTTTGGGGCAGGGACCCCCTCTTGATAGACGACGTCCGTTCTGAAAATCTTGCCAAAAGGAGGCCCCCTGCACCCGCACTCCTTGCCCTAGGAGTCCTATTAGGATAGTAGGAATTAGGCCAAAATGCAAACAAAAAATGCACGAATTTTGATATCTGCCATTTTCTCCATTTTGGACAGGACCACCCGGCAGGCATACTT
This sequence comes from Deltaproteobacteria bacterium, assembly GCA_019309815.1. Lineage (GTDB taxonomy): Bacteria > Desulfobacterota > Desulfobacteria > Desulfobacterales. The sequence goes on along the minus strand of JAFDFO010000074.1, from coordinate 6,448 downwards.
CTGCAAAAATAACCCCCGGGAACCCGGGAATACATAGATGAGGGCGACCCTATGCCATTCCACATTTCCAAGTCCCCGGAGGTTGGGAGGTAGGATTATGACCGCGTTTTAGATGGCTCGACGGCCAATCCTATATATCAAAATAAGCATATAGGTAGACAAGTCAAGAAGGCCGTACAGAAAGCTGTCATCTCTACCCGAGCTTCTTCTTGTCGTTCGTTGAGAGATTTCCCACCGACCCAGAATTCCCCCAAGGATCTCTACGAATGCGGAAAAGGGCCTGCCATCCTGCAGGGCGGGACGGTAATTTCCTGTTCATTGAGTAGGAAATGGACTAAAATGCAACCATAAAGTGCCAAATTATCCAGATTCTGTGCTATTGAATAGGTCACGTGCAATGACATAGGAACAGTTCAAGGGGATTCACGGATCGCACGAAAGTGGAGAAAACAGGGTCGATGGGAGTCGGTAATGAACGATGTAACTAAAGAGTGGCTGTGGTTGATGGCCGCCCTCATTCTGAGCGTCCTGACCGCTGTTGTCCTGTTATCAGTTGGCGTCCGCCCTCGGGAATCCTTGCCATTGGGTATCTATGTCATCCTATTTCCTATTGCCTTGGTCTATTTTGTGAGGCTGATAGTATGGGCAATCGCTGGGAGAAGGAAAACAAAGCGGAAATAGGGCAGGGAGCTTGTGCTGCGCCGGTGTGAAGTTTTTTGGTACGCCTGGCAGGATTCGAACCTGCGACCTACGGATTAGAAGTCCGTTGCTCTATCCAACTGAGCTACAGGCGCACATTCAGTCAGGAACGTGAAACGACTTTACACCAATCTCAGCTTTCAGACAAGCCGTTTTCAGCGGTCTGTCAGAGGCTTTCCGCCAGGCCTCGTACAGTGACCCCTGCTTGAACATATAAACCTGTTTACGTCTTGATAATGGCGTAGGTATCTGATATCGTACCGCAAAAATAACAAGCTCATTGGTCGGCACCCTTGAAAAAAAATAAGAAAAATAAGAAGAAACCACTACGGCCCAAAGCCGCCCCCCGCAAATCCAGAAAAGAGGCTCGAAAAAAGGACGATTCGGAGGTTAAGAGCCTCCAGGCTCCGGTAAAGTCCGCTCTTGTCAAGTACGACCCCCTCCAGAAATACCTTCAGGAACTCGGTCAATACGGACTCCTTTCAAGAGAAGAAGAAAAAGAACTGGGCATCAGGGTAAGAGAGCATGGGGATCGGGATGCCGCCTACAGGCTTGTTACTTCAAACCTTAGGCTGGTGGTAAAGATTGCCATAGACTTCCAGCGGGTGTGGATGCAAAATCTGCTCGACTTGATCCAGGAGGGGAATATCGGCCTCATGCAAGCCGTCCAGAAGTTCGATCCGTACAAAGGAGTGAAGTTCTCCTATTACGCTTCTTTTTGGATCAAGGCCTACATCCTGAAATTCATTATGGACAATTGGCGACTCGTCAAGATCGGAACGACCCAAGCCCAGCGCAAACTTTTCTTCAGGCTGAAAAAAGAAAAACAGAGGCTGGCCTCTGAGGGGTTTGATCCCAAGCCAAAACTCCTTTCGGAAAGGCTGGGGGTCACCGAACAAGAAGTCACAGAGATGGATCAGCGGTTAGATAGATGGGAAGTATCACTCGATGCCCCTATCAAGGAAGGGTCAGACAACGAGAGAATCGAATTTGTCCCCACCCAGACACCATCTGCAGAGGCACAGGTAGGCAAGAAGCAGATGCAGGCCATCATTCACCAAAAGCTTGCTTCATTGAGGAAGGACTTAAGTGAGCGGGAAATCTATATCCTTGAAAACCGAGTCTTTTCTGACAGCCCGTCAACTCTTCAAGAGATTGGCGAGCGCTACGACATTACAAGAGAACGCGTTCGACAGATTGAAAACGCAATGATAAAGAAGATCAAAGCACATTTCCAACGTGAGATTCCGGATTTTGAATCATTCCTCGGAGACCTAGATTAGGGAAGTACATAGGTTCGACTCCTACGCTGAGGGGAGAGACTATTCTCATATGATGGCCATCAAGTTACTCATATCCATTACCATGACACTGTTTCTGGCTGCATGTACCGCGCCTGAACAGAGGGCATCTTCTTCGACGGAGTCGCCTGAAGGCCCGATCAAAGATCCTGGGGGATACTATTACTACACCGAGTCTCGGCTATTGAGAAGACACGGGCAGCTTGACGAGGCCACAGATTTGCTGAAAGAAGCTGTGGTGAAGGATGAAGGCTCCATGTTTCTGAAGAACGAACTGGTGCGGCTTTATCTTCATCAGAAGGACTACAATGCAGCCTTGGACGTTGCACTCGATATCGTCGAGATGCACCCCGAAGATGTCTCTTCCTTAGTGATTCTTGGAGGGATTTACTCCGCTCTGAATCAGCCTACAGATGCAATCCAACTCTACGAGAAAGCGCTCGCACTTGATCCGAAGTCCGAGAACGTTCACTTTCTCTTGGGCTCGGAGTATGTCAAGAACAAACAGCCAGACGAAGCTGCGAAGCTCTACCAGAATCTGATCCAGACCAATCCTTCTTCATTTGCTGGACATTTCTATCTCGGAACACTCAATGCATCATTGAAGCACTACGACCAAGCAGAAGCCTCTTTAATGAAAGCGATTGAACTGAAGCCTGAATACGAACGGACTTTTTTCGAGCTTATTAATGTCTACGAGGCAACTGGCAAATACAAGAAAGTCATTCAAACGTATAAGGACATTTTGGATAGTAATCCGGAAAATCTCAGGGCAGCGGTTGGGCTCGGCCGTTCTTACCTTAAGTTGGGAAAAACCGAGGAAGCCGAACGAACATTCGAGGAGCTGAAGCTTCGCAGCAAGGCAAACCCTCACATTATCAAACAGATTGCCCTCATATACCTCGACGAGAAGAGGTATGAGGAGGCGTCGACTACCTTCGAGCTACTTCTGAAAAATGATGTGGATAATCCTGAGCTCCTCTATTTCTTAGGGATGGCATTCGAAGGATTAAACGATACTGACAAGGCGATAGCGTCTTTTGAGAGAATTCCTGAAACGTCGTCTTATCATCGAAGCGCTGTTGTGCACTTGGGTTTTCTATACAACGAAGCCGGTGAGACAGAAAAGGCGATCCGAGTGATGAAGGAAGCAGTTGACCAGGCCTCCAATGATCCCGAGCTCTATTTGTTCCTGGGGGCCCTGTATGAGGAAATGGAGTCATATGACGAAGCATTGGATAGTCTCAAAAACGGCTTAGAAGTTAAACCTGACAGTGCAAGGCTTCGTTTTAGGCTCGGTGTGGTCTATGACAAGACCGGCAATAAGGACGCTTGTGTTGAAGAGATGAAGGCAGTCATTGAATTAGACCCCCGCAATGCTCAGGCCCTGAATTATCTTGGCTACACCTATGCAGAGCTGGGCACAAAGCTTGACGAGGCTGAGGGCCTGATCAAGCGGGCTATGCAACATCAACCAAACGATGGTTACATTACCGATAGCCTTGGATGGGTCTATTACAAGAAAGGCCTATATCTGGAGGCTATCAAGTTCCTCGAAGAAGCGACTAAACTGGCTCCCGATGATCCCACCATTATAGAGCACTTGGGCGATGCTTATGTGAAGGCAAACAATCCCGAGAAGGGGCTGAAGCATTACAGAAAGGCACTCAAGATTAAGGGAGACGACACAGGTACAGAGGTTCTTGAACAGAAGATTCAATCCGTTAAGAAACAGCTGGGCGAGGATGCGTAGAAGCCATTTCGAAACCCCATCTAACGCCCGATGGCTGTGTTGAGGGCCTGTTGTTTTGCTACGCAAAACTTGAATCCCGACGCCAAATGGCGCCCTTAAGTACTCGCTTCGCTCCGTACTTAAGGCCATCCCGCTACTGGCGGTCTGGCGATTCATGCAAAATGCTCACATACTACCGTGTATGCTGCGCCTTTTCATCGGCCCTCGCCTTGCCCTCGAACGCGATCTGAGGTTTTGAAATGGCTTCAAGTTACCCGATAGTTACGCTTGCGACTTTCCTTTCTCTACTATCTTTCTGCGCATGTGTCTCCAGACCGAAAACCCTCCCAACCCAACCAGTACCTGACGTCAATCATATTCTGTCCTCCTTGGAAGAGCACAATAGTGACCTCAAGAGTTTTAGAGGAGCGGGAAGGTTGAAGGCGGTTCGAGGGACCGGCGTTAAGTCCTTCCGTGCAGTTTGGATCGGGTCTCAACCGCAGAATCTCCGACTGGAAGCATTGGGACCATGGGGTCAGCCATCCCTCACCCTGGTCGTCAATGAGGGGGTTTTCTCCATTTATTCCCGTCAAGATAACCGCTGTGTCAAAGGCGAGGCCACTTCTCGCAACCTGTCACGTTTCGTATCCATGCCTGTTAGGCCTGAAGATCTCTTTAGGCTCTTGTCGGGTCAGCCTCCGATCTTTCCGTTTCATCGAGCCAAGATTCGGGCTTCAACAGAAGAAGGTGGTTGGCTGATAAGCCTCTACAAAACATGGGGGCGCCTCGTTGAAAAGATGTGGCTGAAGGACGACGAAACAACCGTGGAGCAAATTGAGGTATTCGACGGATGGGGTCACCTTCAATACAGGGTCGCATTCAGCGAGTTTCATCAGGTGGAATCCTTTCACCTTCCGCACAGAATCGCAATTTCAGATCCTGAGGGACCGCTCTGGTCAATCATGGTGGAAAGGTTCTGGACAAATGTTTCGATTCCTGATGGGGCCTACAATCTGGAAGTTTCGGGTGGAGAGGTGCCCGATCTCAATTCCTGAGCTACCTCTTGATAACGAAGTTCTTTTATACCATGAGGTTTGCTGCTGATCGAATGCTTGGAAAGCTGGCGAAGTGGCTTCGTATTCTTGGCTACGATACGCTCTATTCCCGAAGCCTTGCCACCGACGAGTTCCTTGGGCTCGCAAACGAAGGTCGAATCCTTCTCTCACGCAATACCAGGCTTGTGGGCAAAGCGGCTCCAGACAGGCTGATATTTGTGGAGGCAAACGATCCCAAGGTACAGGTCCGGAGCGTTGTTCGTCTTCTCGGCCTGGAACCTGATCCGGACAAGTTCTTCAGTCGTTGCACAGCATGCAACGGGCTTCTTGACCCCGCGGAGCCCCAAGACGTGATTGAGAGAGTTCCAGACCACATATGGGCTCGACACAACAGCTTCTCCGAATGCAAAGCTTGCGGAAAGGTGTATTGGGAGGGGAGTCATATAGAACGAAGTCGTTTGGAGATACAGCGCCTCCTGGAAGAGTAAGACACATCAGTGCTGTCTATCATTACCCTAACGTTGCAAAAGTCGAGGATGCTGCAGATCCAAGGCGTCAAGGTTGAGGCTGTAGTAATCTACGCCGAACCCTTGACAACGCAGGAGATGCGGCATCATCGGCTTTCCCGAAGGGTAAACAACAGGATGAATCAGATGCCATTTAACGATGCCACTTTTGGTGGATTCCAACAAATAGGCCATGAAACGCACGGGAGCTCCACGTATTTGTGTTTTCTTCAAGCTTCGTCCTGTTGTTTATGCAACATTAGGGATTACAGTGGTGCGACTTAGTAACAGTCAACCGGAAGAGAAAGAGCAATCATGAAGCTATCTATTGTTATTCCCGTCTTCAATGAAATGGCCACCCTCGATGAAATCCTGAAACGGGTACAGTCAGTACCCTATGATAAAGAGATCATTGTCGTTGACGACGCATCCACTGACGGGAGCACTGAGCGGTTGCGTCAGGTATCCGATGAGAACACGACTGTCCTGTTTCATGAACAGAATAGGGGCAAAGGAGCCGCTGTCAGAACCGGTTTTGGGCAGGTATCTGGCGACATCATTATCATTCAGGATGCAGATTTGGAATATGACCCGGGCGACTACGCTCGTCTCATCGAACCTATACTCGATGGCCGTGCGGATGTGGTGTATGGGTCCAGATTTACTGGCGGGCCGCAGCGCGTCCTCTTTTTCTGGCACTATGTCGGGAATAAATTCTTGACGCTTTTGTCCAATATGCTCACGAACATAAATCTCTCTGACATGGAAACCTGTTACAAGGTCTTTCGTTCCAGCCTCCTCGAAAAGATCACAATCAAGTCGAATCGGTTTGGATTCGAGCCGGAGATCACCGCAAAGTTCGCCCGACAAAAATGCCGCATCTATGAAGTCTCGATATCCTACAGTGGCAGAAATTATGAGGAAGGAAAAAAGATTACCTGGAGGGACGGATTGGCGGCACTTTACCACATCATACGGTTTAGATTTTTTGACTAAGAACCTAACCAAGAAGAGAATGTAGAATAATGAACAAGTAATTTCGGTTCTTCTCCAATTTAGTTGGAGAAGAGGGTTCGAGGATTCAAGGGGTCAAGGATTCAAGTGTCTGTTTCTCAACCATTTTATCAATGTTTTAAAGATCCTTTCCCCTTAACT
>JAFDFO010000073.1 GCA_019309815.1 Deltaproteobacteria bacterium | reverse complement strand
ACGCGGAGATGGTTACCTATGACTGTAGTCACAACGATTGCCCCCCAAGTTGGGAGATATTCTGGCAGGATGTGGAGAGGTTTCTGCGCAATGTCGGCATACTTGAGGGTTGAGGGGTAACATGATGACAAAGGAGTGTAACAACTTCAAAGGAGAAGGAATTTACCAATGTGTATGTTGTGCCAACGATTTGTTCAGTTCAGACACCAAGTTTGATTCCGGAACAGGTTGGCCAAGCTTTCGAGCACCCATTTCGGAGAAGAGCCTTGAGACAGCTGAAGATCACGACCTTTCTATGGTAAGGACTAAGGTATCGTGCAAGAGGTGTGATGCCCATCTCGGTCATGTATTCGACGATGGTCCCCCCCCAACCGGGTTGCGCTACTGCATCAATTCGGTTGGACTGCAATTCATTGAAAAGAAGGAACCGTGAATTCAGCAAATAGAATAGCGGAATGCGAACTCGAAGATTACTAACATATACTAGAGAGTCAAGGTCAGACGTCAGAAAGGATTTGTTATGAACATAAACCGAATATTCGAACGAAATAATTGCCTGTTGCTGCGTGCGCTCTTTTGCCTGGCCAGCGTTTGCGCAGTCTTCAATCTCGTTTCTACCACGCAGACTGCTCAAGCCGAGACAGATAAGCATTTTCTCTGGTCCATACGGACTCAGAAAAACACAGTATATGTGTTGGGATCGGTTCATTTCCTGAGGCAGGACGCTTACCCGCTGGCCGAAGTCATTGAAAAGGCTTATAGTGATTCTCAGAAGATCGTATTCGAGGCAGACATAGACAGCGGAAACGCTCCTGAGCTGCAAGCCAAGATGATGGGCCTCGGCCTTTATCTAGACGGTCAGACACTTCAACAAAATGTCTCGGAGCAGACATACAAGGTACTTAAGGAAAAGGTGGCCGCTGTTGGCCTGCCTATATCGCAACTTGATCGTTTCAGGCCATGGTTTGCTGCATTGATGCTGACGGTGATGGAGTTACAGAAGATGCAATTCGATCCGAGTTACGGTGTGGATGCATACTTCTTTCGCAAGGCTAAGGAAGACGAAAAACAAAGAATCTTCCTGGAACCTGTTGAGTTTCAGATAGACCTCTTTGCCAAAATGGGTCCACGCGAACAAGAATCGTTCCTGAAGCAGACCATGGAAGACCTTGGAGTCATAGAAAGCATGGTTTCCGACATGGTGAACTCCTGGCAGATAGGCGATGTTGACACCTTAGGCTCTATCCTGAACATGAGTTTCAGCAAACACCCTGACATGTACGACCGTATTATGGTCCAGAGGAATATAAACTGGGTTTCCCGAATTGAAGGCCTGTTGAACCAAGACGGAAACGTTCTGGTTATTGTTGGTGCTGGTCATCTGGTCGGAGACCAGAACCTGTTGCAGCTTTTGAGGAAAAGGGGCTACAAGATGGAGCAGAAATAGTCCTGTAGTTGCATAAACGACATGGCAATCGGCTTTTGCAGCGTTAGGGATAATGCCGAGTGCATGGATTATGGATTCTTTCCCAAGAAACCCCTTGGGGCCACTTGAGACAAACAACGGCTTTGAGGGGGGCTCTTGTTACCCTTTGCCCTTGTCCACAAGGTAATCTTTCAGTTTTTCCAGAAGAGAATCAGGCCACACTTCGTCATAAAGAAACGCGTCAGCTTCCTCCTTGGTGAGAGACTGCTTTACTTCAAGCGGAAGGTCCCTTAATGCCTGCATCTTCTCTGGGTCCGGTTTTCGCTTTTGCGATTCATCTTGGTTCATAACAGGTCCTCCGAGCTAATCATCTCCCGTATCCGGCCTGCATCCTTCATCTCCGGATTGAGTTTCAACGCCTTCGCAAGATGCTCAAGTCCTTCTTTCTTTCTCTTCAAGAACTGCAAATAGACCACACCCAGGTTTTTGTGGGCCAGGTCCCACTTGGGGTTGAGCTGAACCGCCCTCTCAAGGGCCCCGGCTGCCTCGTGATATTGCCCATTTCGCATCTCAAGTACGCCTATATTGTAATGTATCACGCTGTTTTGGGGATCGAGCTCAACTGCGATCATTAATTCGTCAAGCGCCTTTCCCAGCTTCTCCTGTCCAATGTAGATGTGGGCCACGTTGCTATGGATTCTGGAATAGTCCGGTTTGATGAGCAAAGCTCTTTTATATGCCTTCAAGGCATTTTCATCGTCCCCCATCCTGTCATAGGCAATACCAAGGTTCAAAAGGGCATTCATGTGATTGGGATAAGCTGCTATTACCCTCTGAAAGGCCTTAATCGCCTCTGGATGACTACCCATTTCGGTGTAAGCCCGCCCCACATAAGACAGTATGTCGATGCGAGCGGGATTACAGCAATATGCCTTTTCCGCTTCGGCAATGAGACCATGCCAGTTCCTCGTTTTTTCCAAGTATGTGACATGAAACAAATACCGGTCACACTTTATGTCGAGGTAATGATATCGAACCGTCCATATCAAGCCAACAAGAACAACCACACAGGCACAGAGTATCGTCCATTTTTGCCCGATTGAATAGAATTGCCTGTTGTCTCCTGCATAGAAGGAGCCGAGAATCCCCATTAGAATCATGAAAGAGAAAGGGGGTATGGCGCGCTGAAACGGAAAACTGAAAAGAGCATTCACCAACAATCCCACGATGCCCAGTGTGATTCCTATTATACAAAACCGTACATCGCTATCATATCGAGATGACGTCAAACGCATCGTGATCTTCACCCATACAAAGCCTATCCAGCCGAGCAGAAGTATCCCCGCCACACCCAGCTCGGCAAATGTCTGCAGAAAATCATTGTGCACTCTCCTCAACTGAGTCGTTATGCCAAACATCGGGTCTGTCTCCACCTTGCGGTGATAAATCGGGTAGTATACTCTGTGATTCCCCAGTCCTAACCCTAACCAGGGACGATCCTTTATCATCTCAATGGTGTTGAGCCACATGGCTCTCCTCAAGGCAATCGATTTCCGGGCATTATCCTGCGCCTCAGAAGATTCTGCCCCATATTCTGTGACCGTGGCAATGTGCCGCAGAAGGTCTCCGACGCGCCATTTGAATCCCTTAGGGCTGACGTTAACCATGACAAAGAGCACGATAATGGCCAGTCCCACCGCCAGACTCTTATTCCGGCTCCAACTAAGAGTATCTGAGCCTCGGATGCGCTCTCTGAGCAGCAAGACAAACAAAAAGAGAAGTTCCACTCCGACCGCTATCCAAGCCGCCCTTGTTTTTGTGTACAAAAGAAAAACGATCATCAGGCATGCAGCCACACCCGAAATCAGGGCTCGGATGGGTCTCTTGCTGTCTAAGACAAACACGACGGCAAGAGGAAATGTCAGAACAATGAAGTGGGCTGCCATGTTTCGATTGGCGAAGGTGGCAGCGGGTGGCCCTATCTGAGGCACCCAGGAGAAGCCAAGGAGATGTTGGGCAATACCAAGCAGTGAACAAAGGGAGCCTGAGATAATAAGGGCAGCCAACAGATGAATCAAACGCTTCTTCTCATAGTTGTCATTACTCACCAGGAAGAACATAAGGGCCGATGCAGCCCACGGTCTCCAGGCCAAAAACCCTTCATACTTGTTGTGGGCATAGACAATACTGGCAAGTGACCAGAGAACAAAGGCAAGAACAGGAAGGTTGAGAGGTGATTTCAGAATGAAGCATTTCTTGAGGACGGAACCCTTGATCAGCCACACAAGAAACAAAAAAACCACGCCGATTTGGATGAGGGCCGATTGCGGAAGGTTGGCAAAGTCGCGAATACCCCTCAAGAATATTAGAGGAGCAAGAAATGAAATCAAAACAAGGCCCGAGTGAAATACCTTGTCCAGGGTTGACAACGTCTTGGATGAAGCCCGGTCCCCCGAACTCCCTGAGGCCCTTTGAATATCTTCAGTGTTCATGCGCAAGTAGTGGGCGTTTCAATCTAGTGGCGCGTTCCATAAATAACTTACATGATTTCCAAGATTGCACAGGCCTCCTAAAGACGATCTCATAAATCCGAAATTCGAATATCGAATATCGAATATCGAATATCGAAACAATTCCGTACTGTTTTCAAGGCGCAAGCCGCAATGACCAAAACTCAAATGACCGAAACAAATGGGTCCACAGGATGAAATGAGATCCCCAGCCTGAAGTTAGTTGTTTTGAACATTATGTAATTCGTATTTTGGATTTGTTTCGAATTTGCGGCTCACGCCTTGAGAACAGTACGGATTTCGTGCTTCGAATTTAATGTCTTAGCAACTCAATGCGGAGATTATCTTTGCTTTGACTTGTGCAAATAACCGCCGAGACACAACGCTAGAACCCTCTGGCCCATGCTATCACAAAAAGCATCAACGCTATAGCCAGAGAAGATGCTTGGCATAGCTTGCCACCCGGCCGGCTGGCAAGGAAGGCGTAAAGCACACCTACCACAATCCCGACGAGAAAGCCAAACAGATGCGCCGTAAGGTCAGCATGCTCCCCAGCACCTAGAAATGCCAGCAGGGCAAGGCCACCGGCCAGTGGTAGCCATGCCTTATTTCGCCTGCCAGGAGGACCGAGCTTCTTGAAAAACTGGTACCCCGCGAGTATACCAACGGCCCCGAAAACAGCCGTTGATGACCCAACCGATAGATGGTGACTTTTGTGCAGAAAGGCATTCAAGAAGTTGCCGCCTACGCCTGTGACCAGGATCATTAGCCATCCAACCCCTGGTCCCGTAATTTGACATACCGCCGTGCAAAACAGGGCGATGCCCAATATATTGCCAGCGAGATGCAAGGTGTCAGCATGAATGAAGAGCGAGGTGACAGCCCTGTACAGCTCCCCGTGCAAGACCTCATAGGCAGCCAAACCGTAGGTTTTGACAAAAGCCCCGCTCTCATGGTTCAGGGCAACCCCAACGTGCAAGGCGACCAGGATGAGCGATACCCATAGTGCAGAAAACGTTCTCCCGTATTCGAAGGAGTGGACTTCCTCAACAAGATGTGCGTCCCGATTTTCGCTGAGATATTTTTCGATGGCGTCAAGGGCTTTCTCGTAGTCAGTGTCACGGACATAGACTTCCCAGCCGTGCTCCCCTTTTCTCACATGGTACGTCACATCAGATGAGGACAACACCAGTCCATACAGGTCGGCCTCATCAGCACCTAGATTGGTGAATACCTTATACATGTCCCGGCATTTATGTCACATCTATACGATTCTTGCCGAACTGCAATAGCGAGCGCATTCCCTGTCCCGCCGCCGCGGGACTGCAAGGAATCTTCAATGATCTGACGTGTTGACAGAAATAACACGTTTCCTTTGCCTGTGCCAATGCATAACAAAACGGTGACCCCTGAATGGAAATGCTTTCTCCAACAAAACTCCGAACCGGCCTGGCATCAGGCCCCTGGTTTTTTGGGGTTGATTTTTTCTGATCCAGAATATACGTATAAGCGTTCTCGCGTCAGGCGATCTTTGCCGAGTTACCGACAAGATGCCTATCTGAGCTTGATGCTGACTTTATGAGAGCGGGCCGAGGGCCTGTGCACGGGCGTTTTTGATTGGTGGTTTGGCCCATTTATGGGCGAGAAAAATCAGAAATCGGAGAGGGGTTTTTATGAGTGAAACTGTGGGCGAGTTGAGAAACATCGTACTGGTTGGCCACGGAGGATCAGGGAAGACCTCCCTGGCTGAGGCCTTGCTCTTTGACGCCGGTGTCACCAATCGATTGGGAAACGTGGACAATGGAAGTAGCGTCATGGATTTCGAGCCGGAAGAGATCCGGCGCAACGTAAGTATCAGCGCAGCGTTCCATCAGTATCCCTGGAAGAAATGTAGAGTGAATATTATCGATACCCCTGGAGACGCCAATTTCTTTTCAGACACGCGATCCTGTCTGCAAGCGGCCGACGGGGCCGTTGTTGTGGTGGAAGCCATTGACGGCGTGAAGGTCCAGACCGAACAGGCTTGGGAATTTGCAGACCAACTCGAGATGCCAAGAGTGTTGTTTATCAACAAGATGGATCGAGACCGGGCCGACTTCTTCGCAACCGTGAAGCATGTGACCGAGACTTTTACCCCCAAGCCGACTCTCTTGCAGTTGCCAATAGGCGCGGAAGAGAACTTCAAGGGAGTTGTGGATCTCATCAGCCAGAAGGCCTATTTCTACGAAGAGGGTGGAAAATCGACAGTTGGGGAAATCCCATCAGAAATGCAAGACCAGGTGGCGACTGAGCGGGAAACCTTGATTGAAAACATCGCTGAAGCGGATGATGCACTCCTCGAAAAATATTTAGATGGTCAACCCCTTGATGACAATGACCTCATGCAGGGGCTTCGTGCAGGCACACTCAACCGTGTGTTTGTTCCTGTGCTATGCGGTTCGGGAACCAAGAACGCTGGAATCGACCTTCTGATGGATGTCATCAATGATTGCCTCCCCTCTCCCGTTGACCGGGGCCCCAAAGTTGGCATTGTCCCAGATACAGGGGACAGGATGGAACGCTCCCCTGATCCGGGTGAGCCCTTTTCTGCCATAGTCTTCAAGACAATAGCAGACCCCTACAGCGGAAAGCTGACTGTCCTCAGGGTCTATTCTGGAACGGCGACACAAGACGGATCATTCTACAACATCACAAAGTCGGCAAAAGAGCGATACGGACAGCTCTTGCAGGTGGCCGGGAGAGAGCAGACCAGTACCCCCAAAGCAGGGCCGGGAGATATCGTCGCAGTTGCCAAGCTGAAAGAAACCGTCACCGGGGATACTCTGTGTGATGAGTCGAACAAGATCCAGTTTGAAACCCTCAAGCCTTTGCCGACCCTTGTGTCCTACGCCATAGAGCCTAAGTCCAAGAAAGATGAGGATAAGGTGTTTGCGTCCATCTCCAAGTTGTTGGAAGAGGACCCCACGCTCAAATTGGATCGGGACGCACAGACGAGAGAAATTATCATCTCCGGGATGGGTCAAGTCCATTTGGAGACGATGAGCGAAAAGCTTAAACGCAAGTTCGGTGTCGAAGTGAACCTGAAACCCCCAAAGATCCCGTACAAGGAAACGATTAAGCAAACGGTTAGAGGGGTGGTATATCGGCACAAGAAGCAGAGTGGTGGAAGGGGTCAGTTTGCCGAGGTACATTTCGACATCTCCCCGCTTGAAGAGGGTAAAGGCTTTGAGTTCGATGAGGCCTTGTCTGGTATGAATGTGCCTCGCAACTTCGTACCGGCCGTGGAAAAGGGAATCGTAGAGGCCATGCAGTCCGGCGTATTGGCCGGCTACCCCGTTGTGGATGTCAAAATCCGCTTCTATGACGGGAAGTCCCATGACGTGGACTCTTCTGAGATGGCATTTAAAATTGCCGCATCCATGTGCTTCAAGAAAGGCTTCAACGACGCCAAGCCGACTCTCCTTGAGCCTATCGTGAACATCAGCATCACGGTACCCGAAGAGTACATGGGCGACGTCATTGGCGATCTGAACGGAAGGCGCGGAAGGGTCATGGGTATGGACACCGAAGGCAAAAAGCAGGTCATTCGCGCCCAGGTGCCCATGGCTGAGGTCCAGAGCTATGCCCCTAATCTCACCTCAATGACCGGTGGCAGGGCAGCCTTTACGACCGAGTTTGACCATTACCAAGAGGTTCCAGCCCAGATTCTCCAGAAAGTCGTCGAACAGGCGAAGAGCGAAGAGTGATATCGTCACTGAGGGGGGTTGAAGCATCGCTTGCACGGACTGTAACCCGATAAATAGGCATCATAGCTGGTTTTGAAGATAATTCGGTTTTTCGCAGAAGTGTTCCCGCCAAAGGGGCATGTCATTTTGTGGAAGCGCCTTGAATGGCAATTGCCCAGGAAGGGACCTTCTTCGTTTGGATACTTCTCCCACATCCCTGCCTTTTTTGCCATAGCTTCCCGCTGGAGTTGAAGTAGCAGGGAATCATACTTAGTATTAGGCCTTCGAAAGACACAGTACGCATTCCCACTTTTGACTAACTCGGCGTTGACGAAGGTGTCGTCCGGCAGGAAGACATAGGCGAGCACGCGTCCGTACTGATCGTGTTTTTCTCGATCAAATTCTAGACGGACCTTCTCCCTGTCCACCAACTTCCGGTTAAAATCTCTGGCCTCGGGCCCAAACCTTTCTGCAGGTCCACTTTCGTTTGCTAACTCCGGCGCATTGATCCCGATATACCGCACCCGCCTGCCGTCAGCGAGTACGATAGTATCGCCGTCGATTACCTTCGTCACGCGGAAAAACCCGGAGGCTAAAACGGCTGTGTCAGGAAGGACAATGATTAACAAGAACAACAATAGGTAGAGTCTGGATCCGATTCTCATGAACCGACCATTGAAGATTGAAAATTGAAGATTGAAAATTGTTTGTTTATTTGTCATTTCGACCGAAGGGAGAAATCTTAGGCTTCTGCTAAGTCCTTCAAAGAAGATTTCTCGCTCCGCTCGAAATGACAATGAGGGAGCCAAGTGGCCACAGTACTTGCGCACAGAGTTTCATTCTCTTAGAGTCCGCCGTTTGCATTTTCATTTTTCAATCTTCAATCCACAATGCCTTGCCGCACTCTCATCCAGCATCCTCGCCACTCCCCCGCGATCCTCGGGCACAAAACCCAGGGCCCGTTTCCACACCTCTTCATCCTCCATACAGAAATAGAGCGTCACATCAGGGGCAAGTTCCCTGATCCAGGCCGCCATCTTCCGATACAGCTCGATTCTCAGGGGCTTAAAGTATCTCATCTTGCCGTCCAGACCAGGGACAAATTCACCATAGACGATCCTCGATTTCTTGAATCGCTTCTGGATGATCGGCTTCAGGGATGGCATGAAGCGAAAGGAGCCAAGACTGATCCATGCAATACTTTGGGGCGACACACTTGAAAAAAGCCTTCTTACCAGTCTTCGATAGTCTTTTTCGCACCCCTCATACAAAATCAACGGATCAAAATGAAAAGCCAAAGGATACCCCCATGCTTCACACTGAGCGGCAGCCCTCAAGCGTGCCCTTGTACTGGCAGTGCCCCGCTCCTCTCTGCGAATCATGCTGGGCGCGTTGAGGGACCAGGCCACGATCGTCTTCTTGTTGTGCTCCAGGTTTCTAAGATTCTCAATGGCCGTTGACTTGGTTTTCAACTCCAAGACGATCCTGTCCTGCTGAGCAAAGTATGGAATCAGGGTCTTTGAAAGCTGGGTCCACGGCTCCCATATGAGGCTGTCGGTAAACTCGCCCGTGCCTATCCTATGAAAAGGGGGCCTTTCGGATCGAGCAATATCGTCCAGTTCCTCGAAGAGCCTCTCCTGGTTTACAAAATACTGCAGGACTGGAGGATGAAAGTACGTTTGCAGCACGCAGTATGCACAGTCCATCGTGCAGTAAGTTCCAATATGAAGAATTTGATAACCGCAGCAGATGTAGGATCTCGTGCCCTCGTGCCGGGGCATTTCTTGAGGAAGGATCCTTTGTTGCGGGTGAGAAAGAGTACGCGTTTTCCTGCGCCTACGGGATCTCGCATTGCCGCGAGATCCTCATGAACCTTTGCTGCATCAGGAACAATAGAGGTTGGGACGCCTGGGAAGGATTCTTGAACCGTTCCGACGGTGGGATGGTGCCTGACCGCTTCATCAATGTACAGTCTGGAAATCATAGAGAACGAATGCCTTGTGCCCAAAGTGCCTAAAGTTAAAAAAATAGGTTCTTCTCCAATTTAGTTGGAGAAGAGGGTCCAAGGATTCAAGGGGTCAAGGATTCAAGGGTTTGTTTTTGAACCATTTTATCAATGCTTTAAGCATCCTTTCCCCTTAATTGTAATACCTGACCGTATCAATCTTGTTTCAAGAATTTTCCAGTTATCCTGTAAATGTCTAAACAG
>JAFDFO010000256.1 GCA_019309815.1 Deltaproteobacteria bacterium | reverse complement strand
CTTCATGATTCAGCAGGTGCCAGATGTAGAGCATGAAATCCATGAAGGCGATTGTGGCAAGTAATTTGACCCACTGGGGGAGCTCTATCATGTTTAGCACCCCCAGTTGATGCGTCGTAACATACATGGCCGTGGTGACCACGGCTCCGGCAAACACCAGGTAAAGGACCAGGCTGTTGAAAAGCGTCAGGGCCAGGTTATTGATCCAGCGTTTGGTTTTGGACACAGAGCTTTGCCTGTAAGGCGCCAGGAACTCCAGTATCAGAAAGAAAAGGAGCCCGCCCCAGAACAGGGAGCCCCTTATCAATGATACGTCAGACTGAATCACACTTATGGCCTCTGCAGGGTCGTTTACATCATGTCTTTGTCGCTCTGTTCCACGGCTTTGTCAATCTCTGCCTTGAGCTGAGCCGGAAGTCCCGGGATATCCACACTCAGAAAGCCCCTTACAATGGTCGCCGTGGCGTCATCCTCGCTCAGACCGCGGGACATGAGGTAGAGAATCTCTTCCTGGGCAATCTTGCCCACGGCTGCTTCGTGGGACATCTCCACGCCATCGGTCATTCCCTTCAGCTCCGGTATGGCATGGATCGTTCCGCCGTTCAGGATAAGACCCCGGCATTCCAGATGGGCCTTTATGCCTGGTACTTCACCCACGAGGTCCCCTCGCGCAATAATGTTTCCGCCATTGGTGATGACCCGGGAAACGATCTCAGCCCGGGTATCGGGCTCTTTCAAGATAATGCGGCCACCCACGTCCATTTCAGAGCCGGGGCTGCCCACCAGCAGGCTGTAGAACCGGGCCACTGCCCCCTTGCCTACCAGATGCGTGGTGGGATACATCTGAAGTGACTTCACCGGCTTCATGCAGATGTAGTTGTTGAGGAAGAGGCCCCCTTCCTCAACCCTTCCGACGGACCTGGGCCGCACCATCACCTCTTCAGCCCAGTTGTGAATCATGGTGAAGCTGAGTTTGGCGTTCTTCTTAACGTAGAACTCCGAGATGCCCACATGAAGTCCTCTCCGCAGGTGGGCTGCAGTTGCGCAGCCGGTGATGATGTGAAGCTCCGAGTCCTCTTCGGCAATGATGATGTTATGTACATTCTGGCTGAAACTTTCCTTTTCCAGATACAAACACGCCTGGACCGGATAGATGACCCGACTGCCCGGAAGGGCCCGAATGACGTAGCCGTCGTGCAGGTCAAGCTGGGCTCTCGCCGTGTACTTGTCGGTGTCCACACTAACCAGGTTCCAGTAGTAATCCTCTATCCAGTCATGTTTTTTCAGGGCTTCCTTGATAGGTATTACTTCGAGCCCCTCCTGCTTTGAGTGGGAATGCACCACAGCCGAGTCTTTTTGCACGTATGTCCCTGACCTGTCAGTCTCCTTGGTATCCACTCCGGCCAGAATCATCCGCTCTTTGTCTGCATCAGGGAGTTCCTCCAGGTTCTCCACATAGTCGTGAGAAACCGGGTCGGTCTGATAGTCATCCAGCTCAATATCGGCCCCCAGGGCTGCTTTCTTTTCTTTTGCCTGTCGGGCCTTTTCATCTAAATCGCGCATCTTACACACTCCTCATATCCAGCCTCGCTAATACACCTGAAGATCTCTGTAGGGTTGCTTGAGCAGGTCAACTCTCCTTGATAGAGAAGCTGTCCCTTGTCGGCCGTAACATAGTCCAGGATGAAACCCGTGTGGGTAATAATCAGGCCCATCTTGGTTCGTTCTTCGTGAAGTTCCTTCTGAGTTTTTTCAGTGCCCATCTTGAAGTCGCGTTGAAGCAATTCGCTGATGGCGGTGCCTATGAGCGAGATATTTTCCAGGTCCACGCCGGACTCCGGCTCATCGAAGAGCATGAGGTCCGCGTTCTGTGCCATCAACTGCAGGAGTTCCGAGCGCTTGATCTCTCCGCCGGAAAAGCCCACGTTGATGTCGCGCTCCAGAAATTCGGAAAAGTTTACCTTGGCAGACATGGCGTCTGCATCAGCTTTTCCGTGGGAGCAGATTTCAACCATTTGCCTGGTCTTCACGCCGTGAATGGCGGGAGGCCGCTGGTAAGAGACACCGATCCCCAGCTCGGCCCGCTCATCGATCGGCATATGGGTGATGTCCTCTCCCTTGAAGACAATCTTTCCGCCAGCCACCGTGTACTGGGGATAACCCATGATCGTCATCATTAAGGACGTCTTTCCTGACCCGTTGGGGCCGAACAGAATATGGGTTTCCCCCATATTGATTTCCAGGTCGATGTGCTTCAGAATTTCCTTGTCCTTGAGCTTTACCTGCAAATCCTCGATAAGTAGCATCTTCTCTCTCCCTCCGGTGGTTAACGAGTTCGTACTACCGATTGTTGCTATGGTTCCATAACATAAACATTTCAGCTCAGTATATCAAGTCGCCGAGAAGTGGAGGTGCCTATTTCCCCTTATGCCATTCTTCGATCTCGTCTCCTTGATATGCCTCCTGCTGAATATTCAGGTCGAGGTTGATGACCAGACCCGAATGTTTCTTCACCTCAGCATCTTCTGCGAACTTCACGTGGCGCTCACGGCCTGACCGGACATCTTCCAGCGCCTTTTTCAGGGCCACGCCAATGGTATTACTCATGTCAATCTGTCCGGGTTCGAACCTAGGGGGGATCCCATCTTCGGCAATATCTTCAGCAAAGTGCGCAAGTTGTTTCATTTTCTCCATGGCCTGGTCCATCATCTTCCAACCCACGTTGTCATCCTGTTGAAAGACCCAGGAGGTGCGAAGGTGCTGCAACATCTCCGTGTATTTGCTCGTGACCTCTTCCTGCAACGTGTCCAGCAGCTCTTTAGGCAACTCGCTTTCTTCTCCGGGGAGCCCTGCTGCTTCTTCCGCGCTCAGCTTGCCCAGTTTTCTCGCAAACTTCCTGGCGTGAATGGCAGACTCCCACGCCTCTCTCTGGAGAACCCTCTTGATATGGGGATCATCCACCTTTTCTGCCTCCCCCTTGTAATGGGGGATCAGCTTCTCCTCATACGCAACATAAGAGTTGAGTATGGTGGTCCGACTGGTCGGGTCATAAGGGTAGGGTGCAGGTATAAAATTCGGCTCACCCCCTAGTTCACCAATAATCATACCCAGCCAGTGCATGTGCCACATCTCCTCCCTGGAGATGGAAATAAGACTGGAACCCAAGGGGGTATCCTCCCCTTCCATCCAACCATGGACAAGATACCGAATAATGGCTGCATGCTCGTCAGCGATATCCCTGTTCAACATGTCAATGAGTTCTTGTTTCTTCATTCGTAACCTCCC
>JAFDFO010000072.1 GCA_019309815.1 Deltaproteobacteria bacterium | reverse complement strand
GTCAGGTCACCGAATATTTCCTGACAGGTACCACGACGGCACGGATCTTCTACACAGCCTTGACCCATGTACAAACACGCTACCAAGCGTGTAAGGGGCGCTGCCGTGTGCCTATCCTGTAGCGTTCCGTACATGTTGCCTCCGACGAGCGAAGAGGGGAATTGACCTGATTCAAAAAGAGATACCCCCCGCCAGCCTAACAAGACTGCCGTAAAAGGAACATATTTTTGAAAATCACTATAAGGGAACATCCTATGACAATACGATCCCATCTGATAAGCACAGTAAACAAAAAATTGAAATCTGCATCTTCATATGCTAATTTGAAAATGGTAGATTTGCAGGAAATATTGAGATAATAGAGGTTCGTTTTCCTGGATGCAAGTCCACGATGATGTGAGTTGGGTTTGTTCCGGCAAGAGATAGCCAAAGCAAATTTCTGACATGTCAAAAGAACTGATCATCAATGCAACCGACCACGAAACCCGGGTCGCCTTCGTGGAGAATGGCAACCCGCAGGAACTCTTGATTGAGAGACCCAAAGGGTCCGACATCGCCGGCAATATCTATAAAGGTCGGGTTGTACGTGTTCTCCCCGGAATGCAGGCCGCTTTTGTTGACATAGGGCTTGACCAGGCTGCCTTCATCTACGTGGGAGATGTTTTGAACCACGACCAGGAACTTGAGTTCTTCATGCACGTGCTTCCCGACAAAGAGAAGAATGAGTTTGCCGACCTTGAAGACCGGAAGCGCCCTCCGTCGCTGGACCAGGAGTTCGTGATTGAAGAGCTCCTCCATGAAGGTCAGGATATCATGGTTCAGGTCTCCAAGGCACCCATTGGAAACAAAGGGTCGAGGATCACGAGCAGGGTATCACTGCCAGGACGATTCCTGGTTCTTATGCCAACAACCGATCACATTGGGATTTCTCGTCGCATAGAAGATGAAAATGAGCGAACCCGTCTGAAGGAAACGCTAAACGAACTCCGCTCTGAAAACTATGGCCTCATTGCGAGGACGGTAAGCGAGGGGGTCGGCGGGGATAAACTTGCCGATGAGTTGAATTTTCTGGTGTCGTTGTGGCTGAACATTCAGAAGAAGGCCGGCAACGCACCTGTACCGAGTCTTCTTCACAAAGAACTCAATGTGACCCTGCGAGCAGTCCGGGATCTGTTCACCCATGAAGTTGAGAAACTCGTCATTGATTCCAAGTCGGGATATGAGGAGATTTTGCAGTTCTTGGATACATTCATGCCGAAGTTGAAAGACTCTGTCGAGCTGTATGAAGAAAGCGAGCCGATCTTCGATGCTTACAATCTCGAATCCGAAATAGCCCGTGCCCTCAAGAAGAAGGTTTGGCTCAAATCCGGGGGATATATTGTTATTGAGCACACGGAGGCCTTCGTTACTATTGATGTCAACACTGGCCGGTATGTGGGAAGGCACAGCCTGG
Organism: Deltaproteobacteria bacterium; assembly: GCA_019309815.1. Taxonomy (GTDB): domain Bacteria; phylum Desulfobacterota; class Desulfobacteria; order Desulfobacterales. Next base: position 7,959 of record JAFDFO010000072.1, on the reverse strand, counting down.
AAGAGACGATCCTTAAGACCAACCTGGAAGCGGTCAAGGAGATTGCCTATCAGATCAGGCTGAGAGATATCGGGGGTCTGATCATTATTGATTTCATCGACATGGAAAGAAAATCGAATCGAGAACGGGTATCCAATGCCCTTAAGGAAGCCCTGAAAAAGGACCGTAGCAAGACCCACGTCCTTCCCATGTCTGAGTTGGGGCTGATCGAAATGACGCGGAAGCGCACTCGTGAAACGCTGAACCGGATGCTCTGCGAACCGTGCTTCTACTGTGAAGGAGAAGGATATCTGAGGTCCAGGCGGACAATCTGCTACAACATGTATCGGGACATGCGACGCGAGTCTGGCGAGATGATGGCGCCGTACATTGCATTGAAGGTACATCCCGAAATTGCCGAACTTCTCCTGGGAGAGGAGAGTTCGATGATAGATGCACTTGAGACGGCTATAGATAAGAAGATCATTGTTCGACCTGATCTCCACTTTCATCTCGAGCAGTACGAGATGTATGAAATGCATAAGAATTATCTTGACAAACCCAACTGATTGTCTATACTAAAAATTTCCGATATTTTCAGGTTTGTCTACTTGGGCAACTTGGCTTTGCCCAACCCATTTTGTCAAGATTTGAAGAACGGCTTCTAGGAAGGTTTTTATCATGTATGCAGTTATATCAACCGGAGGCAAACAATACAAAGTCTCCGAAGGGGAAACAGTAAGGGTCGAAAAGATCACGGGTGAGATAGGCGCCCCTATCTCGTTTGACCGTGTACTCATGTTTTCCGATGGCGAGACGGTAAACGTCGGTCAGCCCACGCTCACCAACGTGGCAGTGACCGGTCATATTGTGGAACAAGGAAAGGCCAAGAAGGTCATTGTTTTCAAGCAGAAACGGCGTAAGCGGTATCGGAAAAAACAGGGCCATCGGCAGCAGTACACAGCACTTAAGATCGACAACATCAAGATATCGTAACACATTTTACCGGGAGCAACAAAACCATGGCGCACAAAAAGGCAGGCGGGAGTTCACGAAACGGCCGTGACAGTGCCGGTCAGAGGCGTGGCGTGAAGCGTTTCGGCGGACAAAAGGTCTCGGCAGGCAATATACTGGTCCGACAGCTTGGAACAAAGGTACATCCCGGAAATAATGTGGGGATGGGGAGAGATTACACACTCTTTGCCAAGGTCGATGGCGTTGTCACCTTCGAACGCATGGGATCGTCCAGGAAGAAGGTCAGCGTTTACCCAGTGTCAGCCTGAGCCGCGGTTCGGTACCCGGACCGTCCATATTCGTATCCTGCTCACTTCACAAACTCGGATAACCGCCGAAACCTTTGCAGAGCGTCCCGCTTTGGAGAGGTAGCGAAACGTCCCGTCAACTAATGAAGTTTCTTGATGAAGCCCTCATCACCGTTCAGTCTGGGCATGGTGGCAACGGCTGCGTGAGTTTTAGACGCGAGAAACACGTTGCCAAAGGGGGACCAAACGGAGGAGACGGCGGTAAGGGCGGCGATGTACTTTTCAAGACCACATCCCGCATGCACACCCTTTATAACTTCCAGTTCAAGAGGCACTTCAAGGCAGAACGAGGCCGGCACGGTCAAGGGAAAAATAAGTCTGGAAAGAGCGGCAAGGATCTGACCATCCTCATACCTCCGGGGACCATCGTCAAGGACGCCGAAACCGGACGTGTACTCAAGGAGTTGGTGAAGAGCGGGGAATCCTTTTCGACAGCTCTCGGTGGGCGCGGGGGCCTTGGAAATCAGCATTTTGCGTCGTCCAGGAGACGCGCACCCCGATATGCCCAAGACGGCGAACCCGGCCAAACCCTTGCCATAAAACTCGAGCTTAAACTTCTGGCCGATGTCGGGATTGTGGGGTTGCCCAATGCCGGAAAATCTACCCTTGTCTCAAAGCTCTCTGCCGCACGTCCAAAAGTTGCCGACTATCCTTTTACAACGTTGATACCCAACCTCGGTGTGGTTGACTGTGACCACACCGACCCTTTTGTCATGGCCGATATTCCCGGACTGATTGAAGGCGCACACAGGGGCGCGGGCTTGGGCACTCGGTTCCTCAGACACGTGGAAAGGACCCGATTGTTGGTTCACCTGATCGATCTATCCACGGTTTCGTCGGAAGACCTGCTGGGTCCGTACCACACTGTCAATGACGAACTCCGGCAGTTCAGCCCGGCCCTTGGCCAAAGAGCCCAGGTGATCGCATTGAACAAGGTGGACAAGGCCGGCACCCGGGCGATAGCTGATAAACTCCGAAATGCCCTTGAACCGTCGAATCCGGACATATGGGTCATTTCAGCAACCAAGGGTGAAGGCCTACAGGAGTTGAAAAACCATTTGGCTCGGCTTGTAGAAAAGGCTAAACAGGCGGACTCAGATGACATTGAGGGAAGCCACACTGAACATGAGCACTAGACAAGAACGTCTCCAGATTCGAAAGAACGTGTTTGACCATGTCAGGCGATGCGTTGTCAAGGTTGGCAGTGGGGTACTCACCCAGGATGAGGGCCTCAATGTCAAAGTGATAAAACGCCTGGCCCGAGAGATCTCCTCGCTGATGGACCAGGGGCAACAGGTGATCCTCGTCAGTTCCGGGGCTATTGCCTCAGGTATGAAGAAGATGGGTATGGTTGAAAGGCCCTCTGACATACCCCATAAGCAGGCGGTTGCCGCCATCGGGCAGCCCCGGCTTATGTTAGAATATGAGAAGTCTTTTGCCCATCATCAGAAAAAGGCGGCCCAAATCCTCCTGACCAGGGATGACCTTTGTAACAGGCGGCGTTATCTCAATGCCCGCAATACGATAAACGCTCTTCTGGATTGGAAGATCGTTCCTGTGATCAATGAAAATGATACGGTGGTTGTTGAGGAGCTCAAGTTTGGAGACAATGACAACCTAGCTGCCATGATTACCCATTTGATGGATGCCGACATTCTTGTCAATCTGACCGATATTGACGGCTTCTACGACAAGGACCCGGGGGTCCACAAGGACGCCTCGCTGATACCACTCGTGTCAAAGATCAACCGGGCCATGGAAAAGGCGGCTCTCGACATTCCCGGGGCGTTGGGCATTGGTGGAATGTCGAGCAAAATACGGACAGCAAAGAAAGTTACCACGAGCGGGATTCCCATGGTCATTGCAAGTGGCCTCAAGGCAAACATCCTGAAAAGACTCTTTGAAGGTCGGGACGTGGGTACCCTTTTTCTCCCGAGAAAGGAAAAGATGGGCAGCCGCAAATGCTGGATCGCCTTTACTCTGAAGTCAACGGGTGTGATCAAGGTGGACAAGGGAGCTGCCAAAGCCATCCGCAAGCAGGGCAGAAGTCTGCTGCCGATTGGCATTGTGGAGGTTGAAGGAGAATTTGGCGTAGGCGCTGCGGTCACTTGTGTGGATCCTGGTGGGACATCCTTTGCCACGGGACTGGTGAACTACGGGGCCTCAGATATCAGGAAGGTAATGGGCGTCAAGACCAACCAGATTCAGGAGCGCTTGGGGTATAAACATTATGACGAGGTGATTCATAGAGACAACTTGGTTATCATGGTAGACGACAAGGAGGGACCTGTATGTCAGTAGAACAGACTATCGTAGATATGGCCAGAGAGGCGAAAGAAGCTGCCAGGGTGGTAGCGCGTTTGGGTGCCAGGGAAAAGGACGCGGTATTGGAGGGGATTGCCCGGATGCTCCTTGATGAGGCCTCTACGATCAAAGAGGAAAACGAAAAGGACCTCAAGGCTGCAAGAGAAAAAGGGCTTTCAGAGGCAATGATCGACCGGCTTACGGTTGGTGATGCGGTTATCGAGTCGATGGCTCAAGGGCTGCGCGATGTTGTAAAACTCCCCGATCCGGTTGGGACAGTTACGGGCATGTGGCTGCGTCCCAATGGTCTCCAGGTTGGCCGGGTACGCATACCCCTTGGCGTGATTGCGATGATCTATGAGTCACGACCCAATGCTACCATTGACGCTGCAGCGCTTTGTTTGAAGGCCGGCAACGCTGTGATTCTGCGGGGTGGATCAGAAGCCTTTCACTCAAATGCCGCCCTCTCTCAGATTATTCAAAGGGCGCTCCGGGAAAACGGCATGCCGGAAGCTGCAGCCCAGGTCATCCCAGTAACAGACAGGGCTGCGGTAAATGTACTCCTCGCCCAGGAGGAATATGTAGATCTTATCATCCCCAGAGGGGGCGAGGGACTGATCCGTTTTGTAGTCGATAATGCCAAGATTCCTGTGCTCAAACACTACAAGGGCGTGTGTCATGTCTATGTGGATGAGGATGCAGACCTCGGTATGGCCGAAGAAATCGCCTTCAATGCCAAGGCGCAGCGGGCAGGGGTTTGTAATGCCATGGAAACCTTGCTGGTGCATGAGGGCGTAGCCGCGTCATTTCTGCCCCCTATGGCCAAACGGTTCACAGAAGCCGGTGTGGAGCTGCGGGGGTGTCCCAAAACCCGCGACATCTTGCCGGACGCTAAGGAAGCGAAAGAGGAAGACTGGCCCATGGAGTATCTTGATCTGATCCTGGCAGTGAAGGTTGTTTCCTCCATGGAAGAAGCCATGGATCATATAGGAACGTATGGATCAGCTCACACCGAGGCGATTGTCACGTCAGACTTAGCCTGCGCGAGGCGATTTCTGAAGGAAGTGGATGCCTCTGTCGTTCTCGTGAACGCCTCTACGCGTTTCAATGACGGTGGGGAACTCGGTTTAGGGGCAGAGATTGGAATCAGCACTTCCAAGCTTCATGCATACGGACCTATGGGGTTGGAGGAGTTGACGACCACAAAGTTCGTGGTATTTGGAGATGGACAGGTGAGGACATAGCCCGTAAGTTGCTAAAATCGTGTCTTCATTCCAGGAACCTTTTCCCATTCATAGACTCAGACTCTAAGCAGTGTAAATTCGAAGCACGTACTGTTTTCAAGGCGTAAGCCGCAAATCCGAAATCCGACACGAAGTGAAGCTTTGCGCTAAACAATGACCAAACTTCAAAAATCCTAATGACCAAAACATAAAGACTAAACAAGCTGAAGTAAGCATTCATGCGGGAACTTAGTTGTTTTGAACATTTGGTGATTCGCACTTTGTCTTTGTTTCGATATTCGATATTCGATATTCGATATTCGTATTTCCCGGCTTGCCGAGATAGGGAGCATCCGTGCGGTTAGGTCTTTTTGGCGGTACCTTCAATCCAATCCACGTCGGTCATCTCCGGGCCGCGGTAGAAGTCCGAGAAGCTTTCAATCTCGACAAGCTGTTGCTGATCCCATCCGCCAACCCCCCACACAAATCTGCCGACCAAGTGGTTGACGCTGAGGATCGGCTTAAAATGGTGCGCCTTGCCATCAAGGGGGTACCCTCCTTTGAGGTCTCCGACGTGGAACTGGCTCGTCACGGTCCGTCTTACACGATCGAGACCCTGAGATACTTCCAGGATCAATACGATCTCGGAAGTGAGATCCATTTTATTGTCGGTCAGGATGCCTTTTCGGAAATCACCACATGGAAGTCATACAAAGCGCTTTTCAGCACGGCCCATTTCATTGTGATGACACGCCCCGGCTCGAAGCTGTCCAGCATAGAGCATTTCATCCACACACATATATCGGAGGCGTATCAGTACGATCCTGTACTCAAACGATACACGCATCCCGAGTGGTGTACGGTCTTCTGTGTCGACATCACCCACATAGACGTCTCAGCCAGTGAAATTCGCGATCGTATCAGACACGGTCGTCACATCCGTTTCCTCGTCCCTGACACTGTTGAAGCCTTTATTGTAGAAAAGGGTCTCTATTCATGACAGAACAAAATAATTTGGGGCTCGACCGGTATGTTGAGGCAATCCTTGATAGGAAGGCCCTCGACGTAGTTGTGCTCGACTTGCGTGGCCTCGTTTCCTTCGCAGATATCTTCATCATCTGCAGTGGCCGTTCTCACCGGCAGGTATCAGCCATTGCGGAATCCGTTGAACAGGATCTGAAGGTAAAGGGAATAAAATCCATGGGCGTTGAGGGACTCCGGGAGGGGCATTGGGTCCTGATGGATTACGGAGATGTAGTCATTCACATCTTTTACGAGCCGATAAGAATCTTTTATGACCTTGAAGGTCTTTGGTCAGACGCCAAGCGAATTCGAACAGAGCAATCTAAAGTGAAATAAGATGATCGGATCATCTCCCGAACAGTTATAGTCAATAAGGGTAAAATGAGTGTATCATCTCCAATTGAGCAGGTGTGATACTAGAGGGTTCAAGGGGTCAAGGGTCCAAGGATTCAAGTGAAAAGCAAAGAAATATTCAAAAGAAGCAATCCAGATTTTGTTGGCAGGAGATTTGGGCTTCATTGACAAAAGTGAATTGGGCACACTAAAAAAAGACATCGCAGAAATCGAAAGAATGTTAACGGCGCTGATAAAATCTTTAGAAAACAAACCCTTGAATCCTTGGACCCTCTTCTCCAACTAAATTGGAGAAGAAGGCAACTCAGACTTTTCAGTGATTTCTCATGAAGCCTCCGTCTAAGAAACAACAAGTACCCTCTCTCATCAAGCCGAAGGATCTCCTTGGAGTCCCGGGCAAGAAGGCCCTTGAACTGGTGCTTGAATCCCCTACACCGGTCACTTTGGTGCAATCATTGGCCGAGGAGGATCTGTTCTGGCTGGTTCAGGACATCGGTCCCGATGATGCCCTGCCAATCCTGTCGCTCGCCTCCAATGATCAGTGGCAGTATCTGTTGGATCTGGAACTCTGGACCAAGGATCGTCTGGAAATTGATTCGGTAAATCGGTGGATTAGTATTCTGCTCACGGCAGATACGGAGCGATTTCTAATCTGGGGACTCAGCGAACATATCGAACTTATCGAACTCCATCTTGCCAGACATATTGACGTCAGGATTATAGAAGAAGATGAGTCACCGTCTGATTTCGAAGAGGGTTATTTCACCGTGGACGGTGTCTTCTATATTCGAATTAGGCACGAGAAGTACGAACAAGCCATTAGGGACTTTTTGAACAGCCTCAAGGAACATGACATTGACAAATATCGTCAGGTCCTCCTGGAATTGGCCGGGATCCTGCCAGCAGAAGTGGAAGAGGACATCTACAGGCGGAGAAACGTTCGACTCGCCGAAAAGGGCTTTCTCCCGTTTGAGGAGGCGATCGGAATCTATCAGTATATAGATCCGGAAAGCCTTCTGGAAAAGGCACCACAGTCCCACGAGGTCATCCAACAGCAATCTGTTGACTACCCGGTCCCTGTCTCCACTTCGCTGCTGATCCGGGATCACGACTTTTTTCACACGTCTTTGCAGCAGATTGACGATGTCAGCTTTATGGAGAGGCTTCAGAGGGAATTTGCGAGCATGTGCAACCAGATCATTTCCGCAGATTCCCTTGTGGTTCGGGACAAGGAACACCTGGCAGATGTCGTGAGAAAAGCTTGCGGATACTTGAGCATCGGACTTGATAAAGTAACGGGTGGGAACCTGCCGCAGGCCGCCCGTCTGCTTCAGAGGTTTCCTTTGGTCCAGGTTTTTCAGGGCGGTTACGGTACGGCCCTGGAACTAAGATGGAAGGCTGACAAATGGTTCAAGGAAAGTTGGTTTGGCAAACAGTCCCTTGACCTTGGTTTCTGGGGAGACGACTGGGGCGGGATGCTCCAGGGCGTGCTCAAGAAACGGCCGCTCTTGTATACAGGTCTTTCCGGGGGTGAACCATACCGCGAGTTCAAGACCCTTGACGACATCACATATTGTCACAAAATCCTTGACAGGGTCATTGCCTTGGATCACCTGCTCTCTTTGTCATTTCCAAAGAGCCCTGTCACTGTCGTGGTTGAAGGCTATCAGCCGATCACATACAAAAACCTCCTCTTGACCCGTTGGGCCAGACATCATTTAGGGCTGACCCCGGATGTCGAGTCCATTACGTTG
>JAFDFO010000071.1 GCA_019309815.1 Deltaproteobacteria bacterium | reverse complement strand
AAGGCGAAAGCCGCAATCCTGGACCCCTTGACCCCTCTGGGATAACGCCTGTTCAATTGGGGATAACCCATCTATTTGGCCTCAATTAACTACAACTAATCGGGAGATGATCCTATTTTCTTTACTCCTGGCTTTCCTTGTTCACGGTGTCAAATTAGAAAACCCCACTCTCTCGCTTGGAGAAACGGGGTTGTTTCGCTCTGTTCACAAAACCCTGTGATTAGGCGTTATCTCAGAATCTCACTGCAAGGCGTTCGTTCTCGGCCATTGTTTAATCGCAACCTGGAGCAACACAGCATATGCAATAGGCACTCGCTATATCACCATCATAATTGACTAACACCCTGGCGTTCCCCACATTGAGGTTGTACCCCTGGCAGAATGAGAAAACAGGACTCGTATACATACTCCACACCTCTACACAGGTGTACCACCCTGGTTCTATTTCTCCTGTGCTGCTACAACCGTCACCATCGACCTTGTTTCCATCATCGCACCTCCGCTGCTCTTCAGCTCCAACGCCACTTCCACAGAGGAAGAAAAGGCATAGGATAACGAGCAGGGCGAGCTTCAAAGGCTTTGTGTCCATAAAAGTTCTCATGGCAAACTCCCGAGTTACAAGCTCTTGTTCTTCAACGCGTTCATTCTTTCTTCAACAACGCCGAGGAAATCCACCGTTGGAAAGAACGAGACAGCGTAGGCAATCAAAACAATCACAAGCCACATTTCCCGACCCGTGATCCATGCCGTGCGCCTCCCCTCCTGGCGAAATCTATTACTTGCGCTTCCCTATAAGTTCATCGATCTTTTTGTTCATATCGCCGATCTGGATTTGCATTCCAAGAACCAGTATCAAGACTAACACGGTAATCAACAAAACGACGGTATTCATTGGTGAGCCTCCGTTTTAAGGGTTGAGAGCTGTTTCCAGAGTTTCTCCCCATAGCAATTGGAGTTTTGCTTGCGCCACTCTTGAGTCCGACACTGTGAAGGGTTAGTTGTGCAGTCGCTGACCCCATATCACGACAAATTCATATCATAGGGGGTGGGCCAAGTCACGGAAAAAATCTCGATGAAACACCGTGCCATTATATGACGGGTGGTAAATCCAAGCGGATAAAAGAAAGGACCATTCCCGCGTGTTGATTACTCATACACATGGCCTTATATGTCAGCAAAACTGTCTTGAGGATGGTTACATATTACGGAGTAGAAAGGTCTAACTGTAGGTGCAGGCTCAGGGTTGACTGTTGAGATAGGTCTTTGGGCTGCAGGTAAGTGCGATCACCAACGGGGACTTCTTCATAGTCCATGACAGTTCCCCCTCCCTATGCAAAGGCTATTTCAGGGTCTCATCAGAAGCCGTTGCTCTTTTACATAAGATATCTATGGTCGGAAGTCCTCAGTCAGCCATTCAATGGCTTCGTCCATAGCACGGAATACCCGAGACTCAAAGGGGAGGTCCTAAGTGTGGGACTGGAAGGCCCTTGCTATGCCGTAATCTATATCGGCTGGTACCACCATTGCGGTCCTGCCTCCCTCACGGACGTGAGCATGTTTTCTCACGAAACTGACGAGGCCACGGAGTCGTTCATCAGAAAGGGCTTCCCATGTACCCTCACGCAGGTCCCACAATACATCCTTGGTGGGTTTCACCTCATAGAACTCCTTGACGGCCTCCATAGCATCATCAAACAGTAGCTCCCCTTCTACTATATGAATGGTCAATTGCTTTGAACAGCTTATTCTTGCCATGGACAGATACTCCGTTAGTTAAAGAAGGACAAAAACCCCGGTCTCATTTCGAGAAAGCAGGGGTTCGCTGCTCAGTTCGTCCCGTATCTCTATTTAGGATTATTCTTGCCGTCTTCCCTTTCACTTCATAAGGGCTTCCGCGTGTGGACTCACTCCTCTACATATATCAGGAACAGGGTTTTCTGAAGGGAAGGTGAAGTTCATTTGATTGGTGGAGATGAGGGGACTCGAACCCCTGACTTCCACGTTGCGAACGTGGCGCTCTCCCAACTGAGCTACATCCCCACATTTCCCTTGGTGGTGGAGATGAGGGGACTCGAACCCCTGACTTCCACGTTGCGAACGTGGCGCTCTCCCAACTGAGCTACATCCCCACATTTCCCTTGGTACCTCCAGAAGCGGAAAAAAGCAATGGCATTTTGTATTGGTTAAACTATGAGGAACAAAACTCCTTTATCTTCTGAACGACGTATGCCTGTTGCTCATCGCTCAATTCCGCATAGATTGGAAGCGCCAAGGTCTCCATGGCAGCCGTTTCTGCCACTGGAAAATCCCCCTGCTTGGCATTGAGGTCTGCAAAACATGGCTGTTGATGCATAGGAACCGGGTAGTACACTTCCGTGCCAATACCGGCTTCACTGAGAAACTGTCGTAGCTCATCTCTCTGGCTTTGAACGGAAATCACAAACTGATTATATATGTGCCGACCGTTCTTTTCGACCGGGAGTTTGATAAAGTCATCTAATCCCTCAGCCTTGAAAAGTTCCCGATAGTTCTGAGCATTGGCCTGGCGCCCGGCGGTCCACCCGTCCAGATAGGGCAACTTAACGAGGATAATGGCTGCCTGGAGGGCATCCAACCGAAAGTTCCCGCCGATCACCTTGTGATAGTATTTGGGATGCGAACCGTGTACCCGCAAAATCTTCAGTTTTTCACTCAACGCATCAGAAGAGGTGGTGACCATCCCCCCGTCACCAAATGCTCCCAGGTTCTTGGACGGAAAGAAGGAAAAACATCCCATATCTCCCATGCACCCTGCCCTTCTATCCTTATACTCGGCACCAATAGCCTGGGCAGCGTCTTCAATGACGACGATATCATGCGCGCGGGCCAGTTCCATAATCGGTTCCATGTCGCAGCACTGACCATACAGATGAACAGGGATGATTGCTCTGGTGCGGCTCGTTATCTTGTCGCGTATCGCCTGCGGATCGATATTGTATGTATCCTCTTCTATGTCAACAAACACGGGCCTGGCCCCTACCCGTACAATCGACCCAACCGTAGCAAAAAAAGTATATGGTGACGTAATCACTTCATCTCCCGGCCCAATGCCGGCAGCCATTAGTGAGATCAGAAGGGCGTCTGTTCCCGACGACACACCAACTGCAAATTTGACCTGGCAATATGCAGCAATCTCTTCCTCCAATTTGTCAACGTGCTTCCCAAGGATAAAGAGTTGAGCCTCAAAAATATCCTTTGTTACAGACAAGACCTCATCCCTGATGGTCTGGTACTGAGCCTTCAGGTCTAGAAGTGGTACTTTCATCATTGCGATTCCTCTATTGGGGCTGTTCAGCATGCCTCTGCAAAAAATCCATGGTTATCTCATTGAACATGACAGGGGCTTCTTCATTCAGGAAATGCCCAGCCCCGGGCAATATACACAATTCCGAGTCCTTTATTTGTTCATAGGCAACAATGGGGTGTTCTATTCCGAAAAACTGATCCCGGTCACCCCCCATCACCAGTGTAGGGGCTTCAATGCTTCCAAACAGAGGCCGCAAGTCGTATGATCGGCTCCAGACATACGGTTTTGCCTCCCTAACCGCTTCCCATTTCAATGTGGCATAGCCCTCTCCATGATCACCTATGAGCCGATTCCGCACGGATTCACTCAATTCGGTCCAGGGGTGAAAGTATTGTTCGCATTTAGCAATGGTTTGATCATCCCCGTAATACCCAACGCTTGGCAGGATCAATGTCTTCACCCTCTCAGGCCAAGACGAAGCAAACACGAGAGCAACGGCTCCCCCTTCGCACAGTCCGCAAAGATGCACTGAGTCGAAGCCAAGTTCAGTGATCAGCTCTCTGAGCTCATCCGCACTATTCTCGAAGTACTCCTCTTCATAAGGAACATGATGTTCAGATCGACCGTGTCCCAGACGATCGTAAACCACGAAGGAAAACTGCCCGCCGAATGTTGAGATCTGATCCTTCCACGTTCGCACGCAACTCATGCCATGATGCAAACCGATCACGGGTCGCCCTTCACCATATATCTCGTAATAGATCTTCCCTCGACTAAGACTTATCTCAGGCATCTTTCTTTTCTATCACAGTTCAGCCGGTTCCGCATCCGTAACTTTCAGGAGATCCCTGGGGCTCATGACAAGCATTAATCCCCGTTTCCCACCGTTGACCGCCACCTGATCAAATCCAAGAAGCCCCTTGTCGATCACTACAGGCAGTCCCTGCTTCATGGCAAAGGGACTAATGCCTCCTACTACATAACCTGTTAATCGTTCCGCCGTGTCCGAGTCAACCATAGCAGCTGTCTTTTCACCATAAGACCTGGCGAGCTTCTTGAGGGCAATTTTCTTAGTACCCGGCATCAGCAATGTAACATAATCCTTCTTGCCAATCTCCACGACAAGCGTCTTGACGGTTTGTTCAAGGGGCATGCCTATTGCCTCGGACGCAAACAGGGCACCTTTCTCAAGGTGCCCGTACTCGACTATCTCAAAGGAGACCCTTCGTCTTTTCAGAAACTGAACAGCTCGTGTCAATGGTACAACATCCCCCGTGTGTTGTGTCCAAAGTCAGTATGAAGCTCCCCCGCGGGCGCCTGTTCTCCGTCACACAACGCCCTAACTCCATACAGGATCGTCACCGAAACGCTCAAACCACCAGTCGTCCCCTGTCACATGATACTTAACTTCTTCCTCGGAGAAGGAAAAGTTGTAGTGATTGCAGTAATCCATAATGAGACCATGAGCAGCGACAATCATAGCCGCCATTTTCGTGGCTTTTTCTTTGGACTCCTTACATCTGTCAGGGTGCCACTTCCGGATCAGGTTCCTGTAGTTCGTTTTGATCTCTTCCATGGTCGCCCGTTCGGGCAATTCCAGCAGCTTCCTCGCTTTGGTGATTCTCTCGTACTTGTTCACGTTCTGCCGACTCCTTGCAATGGGTGGAAACTTCTATTGGGTTCCGAAAACCGTTGGTTTCCCAAAAACACAAAAGCCCCACCCCTCTCCATGAGAAGCGGGCCATTGCGTTCACCATCCACTTTCGCTGTTATTTGGAAACCAACCTGTGCAATTATGCAGCTATATAACTTCCTCTCCCGACTCTCTTGATCTTCTTCTGATTGAACACCCTGTACAAAATATTTCTGACACTCCTCTCATCAAAACCGGTTTTCTTTATCAACGTGGGTGCGTCAACGCCCTTCTTCGTCCTCTTGATGATTCTCATGACCTGGTCAGTAGCAGTGACTCCCTTTGTCCTTTTCGCAGGTACCTTCTTTGCCCTGGTCTTTTTCACGGGGCCCTTTTTGACTCTGGCCTTTCTCACAGGCCCTTTCTTCGCTGGGGCTTTTTTTGCAGGCGCCTTTTTCCTAGCAACTCTTTTGACGGGAGCCTTCTTTCTCACTTTAGCCTTGGCCTTGGGCTTCGCTTTTCGTTTTGCAGCAGGCTTGGGCTTTTCAAGTTTGTCAACCGCCTTCATGACTCTTTCGGTCTTCTTTGTGAGGGCTGTGAGTTCTTTGCTAATACTCCTTAGCTCCTTTTTGAGACTCTTCATTTCCTCATTCCTCCTTGCTTCTGGGGTTCGCCCATCGTCAACCCCTAAACTGCCGGCTATTTACAACATCCAGGAAGGGGCAATTACTTACTCATAAGCAAGCGCATTTTGCGCGACCTATTTGACAATCAGTGTTTATAAGGGATTGTCAAATAAATGTCAACGAATATTGCTAATGACTCCATGCCTACCGACATACGAAGGAGAGCATTTAGCAGTTTGCCTTTCAAAAGGCCCTTCGAACAAAATCCCCCTCAATCCCCCTTTATAAAAGGGGGACTTTAGAGGGAAACCCCCCAATAAAACGGGACTTCAAAGACTTCCCCCCTTTTTAAAAGGGCCAGGGGGGATTTTAGATTGCAAACAATATTATGCTCCCGGTAGTAACTACATCTGTAAAACTAATTGAGAAGATGACGCAAGTCATTTGACTCCCCTTCGCTATGAACCATTTCAAAACCTCAGAATTACGGCTAAGGGGACATGTCTTTCCCAAGCACCTCTCCTGCTCGTCATTTATCATTTTCACTTCCAGCGACCAAAATATGGGAAACTATATTTACTAGTCCCCAGATAGCATCTGCTGAAAGGTGATATTCGATAGATCGATCAAAAAGAATAGAGAGTCGAGGTTCGAATTCCTCATCTCCTTCCCACAACAGGTAGTATATGGGAATTTTCGGGAACGCCCAAAGCCGGTATGCGGCATCAGCCAGTGTCAAGCTTTCACCGCCAAGACCTCTCGCAGCCCTCTTGAAACCATCCAAATCATTGGCGTAACGTTCCAGGAGCGGTTGAACTCTGAGTTCGTGGGGTCCGTGGAAGAATTGAGCATCCTTAAGGCCCTCAATACCAACCATCTCCTGACTAAGGGGTTCTGGACCAGCACTCAGCAGATAGACCAAGCAAACGAGCTCCACGACAGGTTTGTGGAAACGCTCCCAGCCTTCGCCCTGGTGACGAAACAGGAAGCACTGTTCAGTGTCAAGAAGAAGATCGTCTCCCAGGAAACGAAGCAGCAAACCGTCCGGAGGGTATGGTCTGGCAAGGGTATTCTCGCACAGGGTGGCAAGATCCCGTTGTCTGAGTGCCTCCCAGTACTCCATCGGCACTTTCACGAACTCGCCGGAAGGCATTCTAGCAGCAGGCCCCTCTCGCCGACGTCTTTCTTGCATGGTTATGAATCCATGGCTGAAGGGATATGGCCCCGCCTTGAATACATCACACGGGAATTGGTCACAGTCTTTTGGACAGTACTCGACACGACGGTCTACGGCACACTCAAGAATGGGACATGGTGCACCAAGTATCCTGTGTTGAGCAGCTAGTTTCTTGAGTCCCTCCTGGCTCTTTCCGGATCCGCATGTGGAGCAGACTCCAAGAAGATTCAGCCGACAAACGTCACAGTCTATGCCACAGGCCCCAGTAGGCATTCGTCATCCTTGTAAAACAGGGCCTCGGCCCCCGTCTTTTGCCGGCACGTTGCATAATCGGCCTGTTGTTTGTCCAAGGTTAGGATAGACATGCTCTGTCTTGGCCGAAACTGTGATTGCATTTTGAATAACGCAAAGGAAGGCACATATCTTTTTGAAACAAAAAGCTTTGGGGCAGAATTGATGCAATCAAAAAAACAAAGGCAGGGTAACTGTGCCCTGCCTCCACCTTCTCATTGTGCTCTATTTTTGTATTTAGGCCCCTAGTCCAATTGTCGTTCAACCTGACACTGTGTGGTTACATCGGTCAGTAATTAACTAGGTAGACAGGACGGCAAAGAGAACGGAGTGCCAGCTTGCATAATGCTGGCCATACTTCATTCATCAGAAGTCCGCTTCTCGATATCTCTGAGGTATTTCCTTAGAATCTTGTTGTTCTCTTTCGTCATTTCGATGAACCTGACGCCCATTCCCGCAGGATAGATATCCGTTTCCTCCTCCTTTTCCCGTCTCCATATCACATCACACTTGATTAGAATCGGCTCTGTAAGGCCTGGCAGTTCCAGTTTGACCAAGAAGTCCTCACCCTCTTGCAATGGATTCTCAGTCTGAATGAACAGGCCCCCGCCACTCACATTTCCCGTGTACGCCTTTATGAAGGACCTTTTGTCCTTATACGTCACAGGTAGGGTTTCAAGGAGGCGAATATCTTCCCTTGAAGAAAACTCACAGACTCGAAAGATCATCTTCTTGTATCTCTCGATCATTGAGATGAGGACATTTCTAAAGTCTGAAGGGAGCTTATTACATTCACCGTCCAAGAATGCCCGATCAATGATTCCAACAGTCGTCTCTCCAATGGCCTGGGCGGTGGCTGTCCGCGTTATATCTCCAAAAAAACCCATTTCGCCAAACACCTCACCTGGTTGAAGCCATTCGACAACGAATTTCTTCCCCCCAATTGTCTTTGAGAGTTGCACTGTGCCTGACAGAATCACATATACCCAGTCCCCCGATCCCCCCTCCTGAGCGATGACCTGGCCGTCCTGATATGATTCTTCAGATGCTATGTAAAACACAGAATCATCTCCTTATTCCACTCTGCAAGATGCTAACAAACGCTATGCATTCCCAATGCAACTGTCCAAGAACATTTTTCGCATCAAATGGATATATAATAGGAACTGTTAACCGATGAACATAGTTTAAAAAAGATTCAAAGTCAAATAAAATCAGTAGATTCTTCTTGCCGTATACACACGCTTTCTGCATACTGGACGCGCACGTGGGCTCCCGCCTACACAAAGGCGAGCCGTGAGGCTTAAATGAAGGATCGAATCAAAGAAGCACTCAAGAAGACCACCGCCGATTATGCAGAAATCCGTGTGGAAACAGAGGAGACTACACATCTGGCTTACCGGGGTCCTGAGATGGAGTCTGCGGGCGCTGCTTCATTTTGCGGCGGCATTGTCCGCGCCTGCACGAGGGGCGGATGGGGCATAATCGTATTCGACTCTCTGGACAATCTTGAGGAACAGGTGGAAAAGGCCTCCCTTTGCGCGGCGCTTGTGGGAGAAGAAAAGACTGAACTGGCCGAGGTCCGGATTGTGGACACTCAACTGCCCGCCCGGCTTGAAAACGATCCTCGAGGGGTCAGCCTGGAAGAGAAAATCCGGATTATTAAGAGCTACAACAAGATCATCCTGGAGGCGGATCCGTTGATCGAGTCTTCCGGCGTCACCTACGGCGACTCCTTCCGGACGGTGCATTTTGCCAACACACGAGGCACATACTATATGGAGGAGCGTCCTCGAATCTACTGCGCCTTTTATGCCACGGCCCGCGAAGGGTCGCTGGTACAGCGCGCAAATGACAGCTTCGCCTCAGCCGTAACCTATGATGTTGTGGTCGGCCTTGAGGAAAGGGTGCACGATGTGGCTAAACGCGCAGTGTCGCTACTTAAAGCTCCCAAAGTTGAGGGCGGTCCCCGAACTGTCATTCTAAACCGCAGAATGGGCGGTGTTTTCGTCCACGAAGCTTTTGGGCACCTGAGCGAAGCAGATTTCTTGTACGAGAACCATCAGATGAGGGATCTCATGTTTCTGGGACGTGAGATGGGTGTCGAGAGCCTGAATGTCGTGGACGATGGCTCAATCGATCGAACGATTGGCAGCCTGTCCTTTGATGACGAAGGTACCCCCACGAACAAAACCTATCTTATCCAGAAAGGCATCCTCTCCGGGCATCTCCACTCCCTGGAAACAGCCGCCAAGATGGACGCCGAACCTACCGGCAATGCCAGAGCCCTGGGCCGAAAGTACCCGCCAGTCGTGCGGATGACCAACACGTATGTTGAGAACGCGGAGATGTCGGTAGAAGATCTTTTTGCCGACGTTGATGATGGGATATATGCCTGCGACGCCTTCGGAGGACAGACCGAATTTGAGATGTTCACGTTTTCAGCCGGGTACGGATACCGCATCGAAGACGGTCAAATCGGAGACCTCGTCCGTGACGTGGTCTTGACGGGGAACGTCTTCCACACACTCAAGATGATTGACGGTGTAGCTAACGATCTTGAAATCAGCGAGGGTGCTGGAGGTTGCGGAAAAAGTGGCCAAGCCCCACTGCCTGTGGGATTCGGTTCGCCCCACATTCGTATTCGCGACGTTGTAATCGGCGGGGAACTATAGTCTCCCATCTTACTAAGGAGAGCTTTTAATAGTTTGCATTTCAATAGGCTCTTCGAAAAAAATCCCCCTCAATCCCCCTTTATAAAAGGGGGACTTTAGAGGGAAACCCCTTTATAGAAAAGGGGACTTCAAAGACTTCCCCCCTTTTTACAAAGGGGGGCCAGGGGGGATTTTAGATTGCAAACAACAGTATGCTCCCCGTAGTGTAACGCTGTGCCTAATCTACCCGGGTTCTCGCCCGCTGCACCGGGCAAAGGGTCCACCAGGACAATCCTGCAGACACAGGCGGCAGGGAGAAATCAGTATGCGCAACTCTCTAATAGAAACGATGACAGACCGTCTACAGAAGGGGCTGGATACGGCAAAACATCTTGGCGCCTCCGCCACTAAGATTGGTTTTTATCACCAAGAGAAAACAGATTGCCAATTCGAGGCAGGACGTCTAAAGGACACGGGCGGACGAGAGAGCATCTCCTACAGTGTGGAAGTCCTTGTGGGCAACAAAAAGGGAAACACCTCCGGCAACAGACTCGAGGATTTCAATGCGATGATCGAACGAGCCGTTACACTGGCAAAGGTCGGGGGCAGCGTCGCACACTTCGATGCCTATCCGGCGCCGAGCGAAGCAGCCACGGTGAAGACCCACTCGAACAAAACCCTCGCGCTCTCTCGCGAGAAGATGATTGAAGCCTGTCAACAGATCGCCGATGAGCTCAAAACCTACAATCCCGACCTTTTCATCGATTGTTCGGCCAGCCGGACGGAATCCGAGTCGCTGTTGCTAACAACCGGCGGGGTCTCCCACCCTGCAAAGCGCACACACTGGAGACTTGGCGCATCTGTCCAGCTTACAGCAGACACCGACATGCTGTTTGCGGGGCACAGTCGAGGCTGGCGTGATCTGACCGCTTTCTATGACCCTGGCGTTATTGCGGAAAAAATCATCACGGACCTGCGCCGGGCCGAGACGATTGTCCCGCCCCCCTCCGGAAAAGTGAAGGCACATATTCCACCGGAGACACTGCCGCGCCTACTCTGGCCTCTTTTTATGGGTACCAACGGCCGCAATGTTGCAAAGGGCGACTCCCCCCTTGCCGGCCGTCTGGAGGAACGAGTGCTTTCCTCCTCGCTCACGATTACTGATGATCCGCACCAGGATTACGCCACCGGTGCTCGTTCCCTGGATGACAACGGGGTTCCCACCATGAAGCAAACCCTCTTTGACAAGGGCATACTAAAATGTTTCCTGTACGATCTTGATTCTGCAGGCCTTGCCGGGGCCACTCCCACTGGCAACAATGGCAGCAATCCGCACTCCCCCAAGATCACTCCAGGCAAACGCCCCAGTGGCGAACTGCTGGCCGAGATTGATGACGGTCTGTACATTCGCGACCTCATCGGTTTTGGTCAGAGTAATATCATTAATGGCGATTTCTCTGGCAACCTTGGTCTGGGCTACCGTGTCAGGGATGGTGAGATCGTGGGCCGGGTCAAAAATACGATGATCGCCGGCAATCTTTATGAGATACTGAAGCACAACGTACTAGTGAGTTCAGACACGGACTACCAGGGCAGATACCCTCATATGACGGTTGAAGGGATGAGTGTAGTTAGTGATCGATAGGAATGCCCCCTTCCCCGTTCGTGAAGGCTATCTTCTCGACTTCATGCAGCTTGACAAGGAATTTCCCGTGGGGGACCGGTAGTGCCCCTGATCCACCGTCTGTCAAGTTTGCCGGAGATTCGCGGCGGTGGGTGCGCCGACGTACTAAGGTACTTCAAGTGCCCACCAACAAAGAAGATCCGGTGAAATCGGCAGA